>DASVVH010000370.1:0-6195 GCA_036386615.1 Ardenticatenaceae bacterium | reverse complement strand
ATCCTGCGCCACATGGCGCTCAATCTGCTCACGCAGGAGTCCTCGCTCAAAGGCGGCATTCACACCAAGCGCCTCAAAGCGGCTTGGGATCACTCCTACTTGCTCAAGGTTCTCCACCATTAAGATGCGATTGCCCTGTGGCAGCAAAGAGGAGGCTGGCGCAACACCTCACGCTTCAGCCACGCATGCTTCGTCCACTGCACCGTTGGCACCTTTATCTGCTCGCTTGCCTAATGCAGAGGTTGCTAAGTCAATAAAGGCAGCAAACGCTATATATCCTTTCACTTCATCAAGCATGAATGCGTATTGTTCAGGGGGCGAGCAGGTCAAAGCGGCTCGACATACCTACCTACTACTGGTATCCGATTCAAGGCCGCGTGTGCTCTGGGGCGAAGTTTCACAGCCTTTACTCACACCGCTTCAGGGTTACAATAGAAGCCTTATGAAGATTGCTCTGGTGGGTCCGACGTACCCCTTTCGTGGCGGCATCAGCCACTACACGACGCTCCTCGCGCAGCAGCTACGGCAGCGGCACGAGGTGCGCTTTTTCACGTTCCGCCGCCAGTACCCGGCATGGCTCTTTCCGGGGCGGAGCGACCGCGACCCCAGCGAGGAGGCGGCGCAACTGCGGGCCGAGGCGGAGCCGATGCTGGATTCGCTCAACCCTTTGACGTGGTGGCGGACGGCGCGGGCGATTCAGGCGGCGCAGCCGGAGGCGCTGGTGCTGCAATGGACGGTATGGTTCTGGGGGCCGCTGCTGCTGATGCTGGTGGCGCTGGCGCGGCGGTGGTCGCCCAGGACGCGGGTCGTGCTGCTCTGCCACAACGCGACGCCTCACGAGACGGGGGGGAGGCTCGTCCACCTGCTGGCGGGGTGGATGCAGGGTAGGTTGGCGCGGCAGAGCGATGCGATTCTCTGCCACAGCAAGGCGGACCTCGCCGTCCTGCAAGGGGTGGCCCCAGGTGTGCGGGCGCGGGCGGTGATGATGCCCACCTTCGGGGCGCTGGCACAGAGCGCGCCGATGGTATCTCAGGCAGAGGCGCGGCGCGAGTTGGGGGTGCCGGAGGCGGTTTCGGTGCTGCTCTTTTTCGGTTTCGTGCGCCCTTACAAGGGGCTGGATGTGCTGTTCGGCGCGATGCCTGCCGTGCTGGCGCGCTATCCTGAGGCGACGCTGCTGGTGGCGGGGGAGTGGTGGAAGGACGCCCTGCCCGCGCGCGACCTGCTGGCGAAGCTCGGTATCGAGAGCCGCGTGAGGCTGCTGGACGAGTACCTTCCGAACGACCGCCTGCCCGCGCTCTTCACCGCCGCCGACGTGGCGGTGCTGCCCTACCGTTCGGCGACGCAGAGCGCGGTCGTGCAACTGGCCTTTGGGTTCAAGCTCCCCGTCATCACGACGACTGTGGGCGGGCTGCCGGAGGCGGTGCAGCACGAGGTGAGCGGCCTGCTGGTGCCGCCGGACGACGCGGAGGCGCTGGCGGCAGCCATCATTCGCTACCTCGACGAGGGGTGGCGTGAACGGCTCGCGCCCGGTGTAGAGGCCGCGCGCAACCGTTTCTCGTGGGAGGCGCTGGTCGAGGCCATAGAGGAGGCGGTGGAGGCGGTGCCGTACAAGGTGCGCGAGGGCGCGCCATGAGCACGGCTCCCGTTCCTCCGACGCCTGACGAGGCAGCCGAGCGGCAGCCCGTTCTCGCGGAGAGGCGGGCGGCCTCTCCTTTTTCCTTTTTCCTTTCTCCTTTCTCCCTCTTTCTGCTTGCCGCCGTCGCGGTGCTGACGTGGGCGGGGGCGCGGGAGTGGCCCGGTGCGATTACCTCAACTGACGTGAACCAGCACCGGCTGGATACGGCGCTGCCGCCGCTCGCGGCGGGGGTGGAGGTCCGGCAGACGTTCCGGCCCCGGCACGATGGGCTGACGGAGGTGGAACTGCTGCTGGCGAAGTACGGGGAGGAAGCCGCGCAGGAGAACGGCGGCGCGCTGACCTTCCAGCTTCTGGACGAGCAGGGGCGGGTGCTCGCGGAGCAGGTGGAGCCGAGCGGAGGGCTGGCGCACAACCAGAGCTATGTGCTGCGCGTGCCCAGGCAGGAGGATTCAGGTGGGCGAGCGTACACGCTTCGGATGAGCGCGGACGGGCCGACGCTCTTCTCGGCGTGGGGCTACAGCCTGGATGTGTACGACGGGGGAGCGTTGGTGGTTTCTGGCGCGGAGACGGCTGCGCGGGAGTTGCGCTTCGTGACGCGGTACGAGTTGACGGCGGGGAGCGCGGCGGCTTCCCTGTTGGGTTCGCTGCGGCGGGATGGTCCGGTGATGCTGCTGGCGCTGATGTGGGCGCTGATGCCGGGCTGTTTGCTGCTGCTGGCCGCCCTGCCGCGCTCACTGCGCTGGGACGCGGGCGCGTGGTGGGGGGTGGCGCTGGCGCTGGGGCTGTCGGCGTGGCCGCTCGGCTGGTACTGGCTGACGCTGGCGGGTGGGCAGTGGTCGGGGTGGGGTTTGTGGCTGGTGCTGGCGCTGGGCTGGGGGGCGACGCTTTTTTTGTGGCTGCGGCGAAGGCGGGTGGCGCACGCCGAGGGTTACGCCGCCAACGACGCAGCTCCACCCTCGGCTACGAGCTTCGCTACTCCCTCCGGGAGTTCGGCAGAAGATAGGGCGGGTCTCAGACCCATCCCTACGGACCGCTGGCGGTGGGAGCATGGGGCGCTGGCGCTGATTCTGGTGGGTGGGTTGGCGGTGCGGCTGCTGGCGGTGCGCGATCTGGGTTTTCCGCCCTGGGTGGATTCGATTCGCCACGCGCTGATTACGACGCTGATGGTGGAGCACGGGCAGACTATCTCCAACTATGAGCCAGTGCTGCCCATCGCGCGCTTTCCTTACCATTTCGGCTTCCACACGCTGCCCGCGAGCCTGCTGCTGATGACGGGCTGGCCCCTGCCGGAGACGCTGCTGGCGCTGGGCCAACTGCTGAACGCGCTGGTGGCGCTGACGGTCTACGCGGCGGCGTGGCTGGTGACGCGGCGGCGCGGCGCGGGGCTGGCGGCGGCGTTTCTCGTCACCTTCCCGTTCCTGTTCCCGGCCTATTACGCGACGTGGGGGCGGTTCACGCAGGGGACGGCGATGGTGGTGATGCCGGTGCTCGTCGCGTGCGTTTGGGGGCTGGTGCGAGGCGGGCGAGGGTGGCGCGGCGCGTGGTGGCTGGTGGGGCTGCTGGCGGCGGGCCTCTTTCTGATTCACCTGCGCGTCTTTATCTACTTTTTGCCCTTTCCCCTGCTGGTGTGGGCGGGGAGCCGGGCGCGGCGCACGGGATGGTTAGTGGCCGGAGGCGCGCTGGCGCTGGTTCTGGTCGCGCCGCGCATCTGGTATCTGTTCCCGCGTTCGCGGCCCATCGCGGAGGTGCTCTCGACCTCGGAGGAGAGCTACAACGCTTTTCCGATGGGCTACATCACGGCGGGGTGGGAGCGCTATTTTATTGGATTGGCGGCGGTGGCGCTGCTGGTGGTGCTCGTGGCGGCGCTGCGCCGACAGCGTTGGGCGGCGTTTCCGCTGGCGCTGGGGCTGTGGGTGGGCACGCTCTTTTTGATGCTGGCGGGGCGGCGGTTCGGGCTGCCGGAGACGTGGCTGGTGAACCTGAACAGCATGTACATCACGCTCTTCCTGCAACTGGCGCTGCTGCTTGGGATGGCTGGCGATTGGCTGTGGCGGGGGCTGGCGGGCAACGGGGCGACGCGCTCCCTGCGGTTCGCGGGGCTGGGGGCGGGGCTGGTGGGCGCGCTGCTGTTCGGGGTACGGCATCAGGTAACGGTGCTGAACCCGCAGACGATTCTGGCGGAGGAGCCGGATCGCGCGGCGCTGGCGTGGATGGAGGCGAACCTGCCGGAGTCGGCGCGGGTGGCGGTGAGCAGTTGGCCCTGGCTGGGGGGAACGTGGTCGGGCAGCGACGGGGGGGCGTGGATTCTGCCCGTGACGGGGCTGGAGACGACGACGCCGCCCGCCGACTATTCGTACAGCGCGGAGCTACACCGCTCGGTTGCCGAGTTCAACGAGGCGGCTAACGCGATTGAGGACTGGTCGGACCCGGCTTCGGCGGAGTGGCTGCGGGGGGAGGGGGTGACGCACCTGTACGTTGGGGCACGGGGCGGCTTTCTGGACCCCGCCGAGTTGGCACGGAACCCAGCACTGAGGCTGTTGCACCAGCATGAGGGTACCTTCGTGTTCGAGGTTGGCGCTGGCGGGGAGGAGTGACGAGCAGGTGGGGGTCGCATTATGTGAAGTACGGCTTACAAAAGCTTACATTGAAGGGCGTATGTGTAAGCCTTTGTTGACATAAAGTTGATTCAGACTCGAAGAGGAGGGTGGCAGGATTCCTGCCGCCCCCCTCTTTTGTGTCTGTAGGTTGCGTTACGCGGCCCGGCGTCGGCGGTCGCTGGCCGCGAGGCCGACGAGCGCGGCCAGCGCGAGCGCGGCGAACGCAGGGGTTTCGCGCCCCGCGCCGCGCGCTGCCGCGAAGGTGTCGAGGGTGAGCGCCGTCGGCACGTCACTCTCGACGACAGTAGCGAGACTGAATTCGGAGGTGTTGCCGTTGGCGTCGGTTGCCGTCGCCACGAGGGGGTCGCCCGCCGCGATGCCTAGCGCGTTGGCGTTACCCAGCGAGACCTCCTTCAGGGTGGCTGGCGTTTCGTTGTAGCTGTCCTCGGCGAGGAAGGTCTGACCCTCGCCGCTTGCCACGTCGTCGGCCTCGAAGAACTCGATGGTCAAGGGGTAGGTGGAGTTGGTGGTCAGTGAGTCTACAAAGTAGGTGACGACCAACTCGCCGCTGCCGTTGATGACGGCTGTCACGGTGGGATAGTTCTGGTAGTGGTTGGGGCCGAGGTCGGGGTCTTCGGCGTCATTAGGCGTTGGGCCGTTGTCGCCGAGGTCAATGCCCAGTGCGCTGTTGTCGTAGATGGCGTTGCGTTGGACACGGTTGCCCGTCCCACCCACGAGGGCTACGCCGTTGTCCCCGTTGTAGGCGATGGTGTTCTGCTCCACAGGCAGGTCGCCACCGATGAGGTTGCCGGAGGAGAGTGGCTCTCCGGCCAGGATGATGAGACCATCCGCGCCATTGCCGAGCGGGTCGAGGTCGCCGGGGGTGTCAACGGAGGGGGTCACGCCGATGAGGTTGCCCGCAATCGTGTTGCTCTGAGCGTCTACGTTGAGCCTGATCCCAACGCCGCTATTGCCACTGATGACGTTGCGCTCCAACTCGTCGCTGGTGCCGTCTCCATTGGTGCCGATGATGTTGCGTCTCGACTCCAGCGCGATAACCACTCCTGAAGAATTGGGAATGGCGCGGGTGCCCGTGGCATCGGTGCCTATAAAGTTGCCTGCCACGCGGGTGTTATAGCTCTCGACGATGGCCACTCCGACGCCACTATTGCCACTGATGAGGTTGCCTTCCGTCGCGTCGTGGGTGCCGTCGCCATTGGTGCCGATAATGTTGCCGGAGTCATCAATGCTGTAGACACCCCTACCATTGGGGAGGGCTGCTGTGCCTGCGGCATTGGTGCCGATGGTGTTGCCCGCTACATGGTTGTCGCCGCTGCTGATGAACAGGACTCCGTAGTCGGTATTGCCGCTGATGAGGTTGCGTTCGGCCTCGTCGCCACTGCCATCGCTGTTGGTCCCGATGATGTTTTCGCCGCCTGGGGAGACCATCCTCACACCCGTGTAGTTGGGAATCGCGCTGGTACCTGTGGGGTCCGTGCCAATGTAGTTGCCTGCCACGCGGTTATTGCTCGTCCTGACCTGTACCCCATCCTCGGTATTGCCACTGATGAGGTTGCGTTCAGCCTCGTCGCTCACGCCATCGCCATTCGTGCCGATGATGTTGCTATCGCCGCTGTATACCTCTATACCTATCCAGTTGGCAATGGCGTTGGTGCCTGTTGCATCGGTACCGATGGTGTTGCCCGCTATCCGGTTGTTGTTGGAGGAGTTTTCGAGATATATCCCTATGACTGCGCTGCCGCTGATGAGGTTACCTTCCGCCGCGTCGCCCACGCCATCCCCGTTCGTGCCGATGATGGTGTTTTCACTGCCGTCTATTCGCACTCCCCAGGAATTGGCTAGGGCAGTGGTGCCATCGGCAGTGGTGCCGATATAGTTGCCTGCTACGCGGTTGTTGTTGCCAGCGCCAGTAATCCTTACGGCTGTGCCCTCGAAGGCGGC
>DASVVH010000369.1:0-3907 GCA_036386615.1 Ardenticatenaceae bacterium | reverse complement strand
CCTCCTCATCGAGGTTGACCCGTTCCGAGACCTCACGCATCTGGTCAAAGAAGCGCTGCCGCTCCCGCTTCCACTGGTTATAAACCTCAATGGGCACGACAGCGGCGATTGGCTCCCCATGTCGTTCAACAACGATTTTGTCCCCTTTGACAGCGACCTCTTGCAACAGTTGTCCGAACTTCCGCCGCACCTCGAAGGCTCCTATTGTCTTTTCCATCTCACCACCTCTGACTTGATAGTTGCGTAGATTACATAAATTACGCTAAACAATTGTCCCTCAGTAGGTGAGGAGGTGTCAAATAATTCCGACTCCTTGACGCTATACCCTCACTCTGCTATCATTTTCACTGTCTAGCACTCTTCTTGCTAGAGTGCCAGCACGGGAATCTGGCTGAGACGAATGCGAAGCGAGGCAGGGATGAACGTCGAGCTAAGTGACCGCCAGCAGGCTATCCTGGGTTTCGTCGTCCGCGAGTACATTCGGACGGCGCAGCCCGTCGGCTCCAAAACGGTTGTCGAACGCGCCAACCTCAATGTCAGTTCCGCCACCATCCGCAACGAGATGGCGTTTCTTGAAGATATGGACCTGCTGACGCATCCCCACACCTCCGCCGGGCGCGTCCCGAAAGAGGCGGGCTACCGCTACTTCGTCGAGCGGCTGATGGAGAAGTCCGACCTCCCCGAAGCGGAGCAGCGCCTGATTCGGCACCAGTTCCACCAGGCGCGGCTCGACATGGAGCAGTGGATGAAGCTCGCGGCGGCGGTGCTGGCGCACACGACGGGCGCGGCCAGCGTTGTCACCCTGCCGCACACGACCAACTGCCGCGTCAAGCACATCGAACTCATTGGCCTCAGCGAGGGGCTGACCCTGATTGTGCTGGTGCTCCAGCAGGGCCTCGTCAAGCAGCAACTCGTCCGTACTGCCTCGCCCTTCCCGACGCAAGAGCAGTTGAACCAGATGGCGAACAAGCTCAACGCCTACTTCGAGGGGCTGGACCGCGTCGAAATCATCAATCGCCCCGCCGAGCTAACGATGTGGGAGAGCCGCGTGCGCGAGGTCATCGTGGAGATGATGGAGCGCGTGGACGGGCGCAGCGCCAGCGAGATTTATCGCGATGGTGTGCTGCACATTCTCCGCCAGCCGGAGTTCGCGGAGGCCGAGGCGATTCGTCAGGTCATCGAGATTCTTGAGGAGCGCTCGCTGCTTGAGCGCATCACCGCCGAGATTCGCACCTCGCGCGGGGTGCAGGTCATCATCGGCGGCGAGGGGCGCTGGCAGGAGATTTCAGACGTGAGCCTCGTCCTCTCCCCCTACGGCGTCGCGGGGCGCGGGGCGGGCGTGATGGGCGTCGTCGGCCCGATGCGGATGCCCTATGGCCGCGCCATCAGCGCCGTGCGCTTCATGGCCGGGCTGATGAGCCATCTTTTAGAGGATGTTTACTACGGTAGCGAAGGATATAGTGAAGGACATACGGAGGAGATAGAGCATGAGCAATCCTGAACACGCTGCGCCCCAGGACGAAATGAGCAGTAACGACGTGGCGGCGGGCACCTTGAGCATGGAGGCCGAGGAGAGCGAGCCGCTGCCCGTCACGCCGCCGGAAGCGCAGGGCGACCAGCCCCCGGCTGAACCCTCGCACGAACAGCGCATCGCCGCCCTTGAAAAGGAGCGCGACGAGTACCTGGACCAGTGGCGACGCAGCGCCGCCGAGTTCCAGAATTTCCGCAAGCGCGAGGAGCGACTTCGCGTCGAGCGCGAGCGTAATGCTAACGTGCGGCTCATCTCGCGGCTCATCCCCGTGCTGGACGACCTTCAACGGGCGGTGCAGCATGTTCCCGAAGAGTTGAAGCAGAACGACTGGGCCAACGGGATGCTCGCCATCGAGCGCAAGCTGTGGAACATTCTGGAGATGGAGGGGGTCAAAGCCATCGAGGCAAGTACCGGCACACCCTTCGACCCCACCATTCACGAGGCTCTGATTTCCGAAGAGAGCGACGAGTACGAGTCGGAGCACGTCGTGGGGGAGTTGGAGCGTGGCTACCGCCTCCATGACAACGTCCTCCGCCCCGCCCGCGTCCGCGTCGCGCGATAGCAACAGACAGACGACGAAAGCCGAAGCCGGAACCATCCGTGTCGTTAGCGGTCGTCAGTCGTCGGTCGTCGGTCGTCCAAAAAAGGATAGATACACATGGCTAAGATAATCGGAATTGACCTGGGCACCACGAACTCGGTCATGGCGGTCATCGAGGGCGGCGAACCTGTAGTCATCCCCAACGCGGAAGGCTCGCGCCTGACGCCCTCCGTCGTCGCCACGAATCCCAAGACGGGCGAGCGGCTTGTGGGGCAGATGGCGAAGCGGCAGGCCGTGACCAACCCCACCAACACCATCGCCAGCATCAAGCGCTTCATGGGCCGCCGCATGAACGACCCCGCCGTGCAGGAAGAAGAGGAGCGCGTCTCGTACAAGCTACAGTCTGGCTCCAACGGCGATGTGCGCGTGCTGATGGGCGGCAAGGAGTACGCCCCGCCCGAAGTCTCCGCGATGATTCTCCAGAAGCTGAAGCGCGACGCCGAGGCGTATCTGGGCGAGACGGTGGAGCAGGCTGTCATCACCGTGCCCGCCTACTTCAACGACGCGCAGCGCCAGGCGACCAAGACCGCCGGGCAGATTGCCGGGCTGGAAGTGCTCCGCATCATCAACGAGCCGACGGCCAGCGCCCTCGCCTATGGCCTCGCCAACAAGGGCGACGCCCGAATCGCCGTCTACGACCTCGGCGGCGGCACCTTCGACATCTCCATCCTTGATGTGGGCGAGGGCGTCTTTGAGGTGTTGAGCACGGCGGGCGACACCCACCTGGGCGGCGACGACTTCGACCAGACCATCATTGACTGGGGCGCAAAGGAGTTTCAGAACCAGGAGGGGCTGGACCTCCGCGAAGACCCCATGGCCCTACAGCGCCTCCGCGAGGCCGCCGAGCGCGCCAAGGTCGAGCTTTCTTCCGTCATGCAGACAGACATCAACCTGCCCTTCATCACCGCGACGGCGGAAGGCCCCAAGCACCTGAACCTGACGCTCACCCGCGCCAAACTGGAGCAGCTAACCGAGCACCTTGTCGAGCGCACGCTCGGCCCCGTGCAGGACGCCCTCCGCGACGCTGGGCTGGAGAAGGGTGACGTGGACCAGATTGTCCTCGTCGGGGGGCAGACGCGCATGCCTGCCGTGCAGGAGGCGGTGCGCCGCTTCTTCGACCGGGAGCCTCACAAGGGGGTCAACCCCGACGAGGTGGTGGCCGTCGGTGCCGCCGTGCAGGCGGGCGTCCTGGGCGGCGAGGTCAAGGACGTGCTGCTGCTCGATGTGACGCCCCTCACGCTCGGCCTGGAGACGGCGGGCGGTGTCGCCTCGCCCATCATCCCGCGCAACACCACCATCCCCACCAGCGAGACCAAGACCGTCTCGACGGTGGCGGACAGCCAGACCGAGGTTCGCATCCACGTCGTCCAGGGCGAGCGCCCTCTCGCCGCCGAGAACCGTTCCCTCGGCAAGTTCGAGTTGACCAAGATTCGCCCCGCCCCGCGCGGCCTGCCGCAGATTGACGTGACCTTCGACATTGACGCCGATGGTATCCTGAAAGTCTCCGCCAAGGACCGCGACACCGGGCAGGAGACGGGCATTACCATCACCGCCAGCACGGGCCTCCGCGAAGAAGAAGTCGCCGAGATGGTCGCCGCCGCCCAGGCCGCCGAGAGCGACGACATGACCCGCCTCGACGAGATTACGGCCCGCAACAAGGCAGAGACGGCGCTGCACCGCGCCGGGCGTGCCATGATTGCCTTCGGGGACCAGCTAACCGACGACCAGCGCGACCACCTGACCGCCGCGCAGGGTGAACTGCGCGGCGCGCTCAA
>DASVVH010000368.1:0-25969 GCA_036386615.1 Ardenticatenaceae bacterium | reverse complement strand
GGTGTTGGGGCTGCTCGGCCAGGGTTGAACGTGACCTACATTATCCGTCGCGCGCGCGCGGAAATAGTAGGTGCGGCCCCGCTCCGGGGCCTGGTAGGTGATGCTGCGGGCGCTGGTGCCGGTGACCACGGGCGTCCATTCACCCGCTGTGCCCACTCGCACCTCCACATCATGTGTGGCTACGCCGCTGTAATGGTCAACACCGTTCCAGTTGAGCGTGATGGCTGTGGGCGAGGTGGCGGGCAGGGCGCTCATGGTCGTCGTAACAGGTGGCATTGAATCCACATACACAGGCGTCTGTATGGACAGACTCCGTTGAACGTTGACATCACGGAAGTATAGATTAAGCAGGAAATAGCCATCCCTGGGGAAGATGTGGGTCACGCTGATGACCTCACCCGAAGTGGCTGGCGTCCAGGTCACCTGATTGATGTCGGCAATGTCCGTTAGAGCATAGGCGTCAATCGGCGCGGCAGAGGAGGTACCACTCAGGCTCATCTGCACCGTGCGCGAGGCAATCCAGTTCGGCGGCAGCGTGAGCGAACCTGTGAACGTGTTGGCAGGCAGGTAGCTGCCCAGCGCCGCTGTCGCAAGAGTACTATTAAAGGTGCTCCCACCTCTCCCACCTGCAATCAATAGATGGCCGTTTTGCAGTAGGGTGGCTGTATGATCACGGCGTACTTCCCTGAGCAGATAGACGTATCTGAATTCGTTGGTACCAGGGATATAGAAGGCGATGCGCCTTCCCGGCCCGACGAATACCACATAGCCATTGGGTAGCCGCGTGGCTGTATGGGAACCACGAGCGCTGTCCATGCTACCCAGCGAGGTAAACTGACCGGTGGCCCCATCGTACAATTCTGCCAAGACTCCAGAACTGTTGTCAGCATAGACATAATTCCCGGCAATAAGCACCTTGCCATCTTCCAGAAGCGTGGCTGTATGGTCGGAATGTTCATGTTGCATGTTGGCGGTCGGCGTCCAACTCTCTGTAGCGGGGTCATAAAGCTCCGCACGTTGCTCACTATCGAAATCATTATTGAATCCGCCCGCGACGAGCACCGTCCCGTCGGATAACAGAGTAGCTGTGTGCTCATACCGCGCGACCGTTATGGGTGTCGTTAAGGTAAACGTATTACTCGCCGGATCGTATATCTCCGTCTCGGCCATGTTCTCCCTGACATTAGCAGCCGCCGCCCGCCCTCCGACAATGAGGACTCTTCCATCCTCCAGGAGGGTCGCAGTGTGTTGGTAGCGGGGGTGCATCTTGTTGCCAGTAGGCGTGAAGGTGCCTGTAGCGGGGTCGTAAAGTTCGGCATAGGCAGGACTTTGGACGCCCCCGGCAATCAGTACCTTCCCGTTCGGCAGGAGTGTGGCGGTGTGGTACGAACGGCCTGATAATAAGTTGTTTGTTGGGGTGAAGCTTTCCGTCGTCGGGTCGTACAGTTCCGTAGTGTTGGTAACTGCTGTGGTACCACCGCCTGCGATGAGAACTTTACCGTCAGGGAGCAACGTCGCCGTGTGCGCCACGCGTGCATAGCGCAGGTTGGGCTGGTGTCTGAACAAGGCCCCCTCACCAACACTGTGAGTGCCGGTAATGGTGTAAGTGGTCGGCGCGAGGGGTTCGGCATGGGCCGCGCTCAAAGAGGTAAAGGACAGGGGGAGGAAGGTAAAGCCCGCGGCCAGGGCCAACACGAAGAGGACCACTGCTAAAGCAAGCCGAGGTGAAGACGGTCTCATGGCGAATCTCCCTGGATGCGGGCCGACGTCAAGATTGGCGTTGGTTAGCCCTGACCGCTATGGTATAATGGCGCAAGCGCAACAGCCACTGTCTAAAGGTATAGACAGGGCGGCGCTACGTCACACGAATCTGTTGCTAAATAGTATAACACCTATCAGAGCTAAATGGAAACCTTCCTCCGCAACAACCCCGGCGTGCGCTGGGCAATAATTCTGGTGCTGCTGCTGGGCCTGATGGCCGAGGCGATTCTGATTACCAACCGCCTTTCGTCCGATGTACCCGACGACGGTCCCAGCGTCATCGTCGTGGACGGGGACGACGAGGAAGGAGCCATCCCGACGCCGGATGAGACGGTTGAACTGGCTTGCAGGGTCGCAACCGGAGTGAACCTGCGGGGTGGGCCGTCGGTCAACAACGCGGTCATTAGCGTGCTGGATGTGAACACCACGCTGACGGCACTCGCCCGCAACGGAGATGTGCCCTGGCTGCTGGTGCGTGTACCCGGCGGCCAGGAGGGGTGGGTCTCGTCGGTGGACGTGGACGGCAACGCTCTGGTGGAGTGCGCGGGCGACCTGGGGACCCTGCCGGAACGGGCAGGGTAGAGAACAGAGAGGGAAGCAAAAAGCCGCTTCGGGTGAAGCGGCTTTTTGTTTGCGTATGCATCTTCTGCGAAGCCGTGTGCGGTGTGGAGTCTTCAACCCGCGCTGAGCGCAGGTGGGTGCCTACCCAGCAGATTCGCACTCGCCGAGGCTTGGCGGCACTGCTTCATAGGAGATCGGCTCCCAAACTCCAAATGTGGGTGAAGACATAGACAGTGCATCACGCACAACGCAGGAGATGACAGGCGTTATTATATCAGTTTCCGCGATTCCTGCAAGTAACGGGTGCGACAAGAGTCTGTTAAAACGGCGGCTATCTGCTCTGTTTGCTCTGGCCGATGCGCTGCTCGACGACAGTGCGGAGCGCGCCCGCCGTGAACTCCTTGAGGCTGAAGGTTTCCGCGCCCATCGCGTCGCCGAGGGCCTGGGCGAGACCGCGATCAAAGGCTTCGTGCTCGGTGTTGATGACGACGGCGCGAACCCCGCGCTCCTTGAAGGCGCGCGCGAGTTGCATCGCCTCCTGCTGGGGCGGGGCGCTGCCCATGCTGACGTTGCCCGCGCCATCGGTGAGGAGGACCATGAGCGACATGACTTCAGGGTTGCGGCGCTTCTCGGCCTCCAGGATTTCCAGGGAGGAGTAGAGGCCGCTGGAGAGGGGCGTCTTGCCGCCGACGGGAATCTCGGAGAGGGCGCGCTCGGCGAGGTCTACGCTGCTGGTGGGCGGCAGGATGACGCGGGCGCGGTCCTTCTGGAAGGTGACGAGGCCAACGCTGTCGCGCTTCTGGTAGGCGTCCTTGAGGAGCGAGAGAATCGCCCCCTTGGTGGCCTCCATGCGCTCGCTGGCGGCCATTGACCAGGAGGCGTCCACGACGAAGAGGATGAGGTTTGCGGCGCGGCGGACGCGGACCTTCTTTTGAAGCTCGTGGGAGCGGACGCTGAGGGCCAGCCCCTCCTCGCGGCGGTTGATTTGTTCGGGCGCGGCGCGGCGAAAGGTGGCATCGAAGGCAATGTCGGAAGGGCGGCCATGCACGGGCTGCGCCTTGATGTAGCGGCCCCGCTTGCGGTTGGTGCGGGTGTAGGAGCGCTTGCCCGCGATGCGGCGGGTCATGCGGTCCAGGTCGGTGGCGACGCGCTGCGGCTCGAAGATGCTGCCGATGTGCGTGACCTTGTTCTGGCCGTCCTCGGCATTGTCGGAGGAGCGGTCGGGCACCTGCTGGGGCTGGGGAGGAGGGCTGTCCATCTCGTCCGGCGACCCCTCGGTGGGGGTGCCCTCCTCGCCCGAATCGTCCTCCCCTAACTCATCTTTTTTTTTACCCTCGGCCTCCGCCCCATCGTCCAGACCCGCCTCGGCGGCCTCGGCTTCCGCCTCCTGCATCGCTTTCTCAAGGCGGTCGTGGAGCATCTGCATCTCGCGCTCGCCGCCCTGAAGGAGGCGGCGCTTGAGGCGGTGCGGCAGGGCCAGTTCCGCCGCGACGAGGATGTCCACATCGTTGATGCGGGTGCGGCCATTGAGGGCGGCGTGGGCCATCGCGCCCTTGAGGATGGTGAGGTCGGCGCGATGGCCGTCCACGCCAAGCTCGGCGGTGAGTTGGGCGATGGTGTAGAGGTTGGTGGGGGTGTAGGAGACGCGCGGCAGCAGTTCCTGAGCGGTGGCGATGCGCTCGGTCAGTTGATGCTCCTCGGCCTCCCACCTGTCGGCAAAGGTTTCGGAGTCCTGCTCGAAGTTGATGCGGCGCTCCAGAATCTGCATCCGCTTTTCGGCGTCAGAGATGCCGACGACCTCGACCCAGAAGCCGAAGCGGTCGAGGAGTTGGGGGCGCAGTTCGCCCTCTTCGGGGTTCATGGTGCCGACGAGCATGAACTGGGCGGGGTGAGTGAAGGAGATGCCCTCACGCTCGACGACGTTGACGCCCATCGCGGCGGAGTCGAGGAGAAGGTCTACTACGTGGTCGTCGAGAAGGTTCACCTCGTCCACGTAGAGGACGCCCCGATTGGCGCTGGCGAGGACGCCCGGCTCGAAGCGCTTCTCGCCGCGCTTGATGGCGGTCTCGATGTCGAGGGTGCCGACGACGCGGTCCTCGGTGGCGCTGACGGGAAGGTCCACCATGCGGGTGCGGCGGTATTCGGTGGGCAGGGGGTCTTCACCCGCCGCCTTGCGGGCGCGGCACTCGTCGCAGAGGTTGGCCTGGTCGGCGGGGTTGCAGCCGAAGTGGCAGCCCGCGACGACGAGGATTTCGGGCAGAAGGGCGGCGAGGGCGCGGACGGCGGTGCTCTTGGCGGTGCCGCGCTCGCCCCGAATGAGAACCCCGCCGATGCGGGGGTTAATCGCGTTGAGGACGAGGGCCTGCTTCATGCGGTCCTGGCCCACGATGGCGGTAAATGGAAAAATGGTTGCCATTTTGTTATTGTCTCTCCGTTGCCTTTGCAGCTACCAAGTATACCTTTGGCGGGGCTGCGAGCCAAAGGGAGGGACGCGGGAGACGGAATGCGGAATGGACGAAGGACGAAGGACGAAGGACGAAGGACGAAGGACGGAGACGGCAAACGACAGGCGTTGTCGCGCAGACCCCCACATTTCCCCACATTTGAATCGTCTTGGCGCGGTTCCAGAGGGCGGAGGGAGGAAGTTGACGATAAAGATATGTACATTTATTGACACTGCGATTATGCATGTCATGAAGTGAGGGCGCACCAACAGAGATGGAGGCGGCGTGGAGCCTTGAAAATGCCCCAAATTGGTACCCTACATCGAGGCTGTAGCGTACACCATTCAAGCATGGGGTGGTTGACATCCGAGCCGGTGCCATACGCGTTCGATGCTGGACGGCAACGGATGACGGACCTTTCACCACAAAGGCACAGAGGACACGGAGAACGGACACAAAGACGAGCATTTCTACCTCCTGAGTTTCAAGGTAAGGGTGTATGGGTTGGTGTGAGACTATGGCATTCCAGAATTTCTATATGAGCGTGCAATCACCTCTCATCTTGGATGTTGGTGGGTGGATCCTTCGCTTCGCTCAGGATGACAAGTCAGTAGCTAGACCTCATTTGATGTACGAGTGGGTAAAGACCCATGTGTGCAAACCTCATAAAGCAGTACAGGGTAATGCTTTGAGAAGGTTGTGCAGGTTGGCAGGTGAAACCTTGTGTTTCTGTATAATAAAAGACCTCAAGTGCCAAATTCCTGAGGAACTGGTAGATAGATGATGGATTATCGCTCAGTTCAACAAAATCGCTGGATGATGTAACCGACGCACTTAGAATATTATGTCAAGCAAAGCCTACATCTATCGACCTTCAATGTAGGCTTTTGTAGGCTTTGGTTCACATAAGGTGGCTTCACCCTCCTCTGCCGCCTCGCAATCTCTGCTTCTCCCCTCCCCGCGCCCCGTGCTGATGCGGAAGTGCCGCGAAGCGCCAAAAGCGACTTCTTGACTATAAGATTATGTCTTATAGTTAGAGGGCTATGGAACTGGCAAGGACGCTTTGATGCCCTCGACGCTGCATATCCGTTTGCTGGGAGATTTCCACCTCGTCTACGGAGAGATGGTCGTGACGAGGCTGAAAGCTCAAGTCGGCTCAAAGCCGACTGTCTCGACTACATAGGCACAGCACGCCAGTAGGTTCTCCATTTACTGCACACTTTCCAAAGATGAGCCATCATTGTTGTCTTTTGCACGACTCACGGATTAGGAACGGTAGATGACTTCAGTCCTGCACATTCGCCTGCTGGGCAACTTCTCTCTAACCTACGGAGAGGAGACGGTGACGAGCCTCAACTCGGACCGTCCTCAATCTCTGATGGTCTACCTGCTGCTGCACCGACAGGCCCCGCAGTCGCGCCAGCACCTCGCCTTCCTGCTGTGGCCGGATTCGGCGGAGGCGCAGGCGCGCAATAATCTCCGCAACCTGCTGCACCTGCTGCGGCGCGTGCTGCCCGACGCTGACCAGTTTCTGGAGATTACCAACTCGACGCTGCAATGGCGGCTGGAATCTCCCTTCACGCTGGACGTGGCCGACTTCCAGGAGGCCATCGCGGAGGCGAAGCAGGCGGAGCAAGGGGGCGACGACGCGCAGGCGCGGCAGGCGTTGGAACGAGCCATCGAGCTTTACCAGGGCGACCTGCTGCCCGGCTGCTACGATGACTGGCTGCTGCCCGTCAGGGAAGAGATGCGGCAGGCGTTTCAAGATGCGCTGGGGCGGCTGATTGACCTGCTGGAACGAAGCAGTGACTATCGCGCGGCGATTCGCTACGGCCAGCGGCTAGTGCAGTTCGACCCGCTCCACGAGGCGGGCTACGTGCAGTTGATGCGCCTTCACGCCCTCAGTGGAGACAGGGCGGCGGTGCGGCGCGTCTACGAGAGTTGCGCCAGCGTGCTGCGGCTGGAACTGGAGGTGGAGCCGAGCCGTAGCACGCAGGAGGCATACGAGCAGTCGCTTCGCATGGAGCCAGCCGTGCCCGCGAGCGCGTCTCTCATCGCGCCTGTTGCAAGCGTCGAGAGGGTGACGGCCCCCGCGCCTGCCGTAGAGAGCGCCGCGCCCGCCGCGAAGCGCGCATGGTCGCTGCCGCCGCAGGCGACGCCATTCATTGGCCGCGAGGATGAACTGGCGGAACTGGGCAGGCTGCTCGAAGATTCCTCGTGCCGCCTGCTCACGATTGTTGGGCCGGGCGGCACGGGCAAGACGCGCCTCGCCCTTCGCGCCGCCGAGGAGTACGTCCGCGCCACCGACCACCAGGCGGTTTTCGTGTCGCTGGCCCCGGTTGGCTCCACCGAACTGCTAGTCTCGACGATTGGTGACGCGCTCGGCCTGGGCTTTTACGGGAGGGTAGAGCCACAGGAGCAACTGCTCGACTTCCTGCGCGAGCAGCAGATGCTGCTGGTGCTGGACAACTTCGAGCATCTTATCGAGTGCGCGGAATTGGTTGGGGAGATGCTGCGGCAGGCGTCCGACTTGCGGCTCCTCGTCACCTCGCGCGAGCGGCTGAACCTTCACGAGGAATGGGTCTTCGACCTGTACGGCCTGCCCGTTCCGGCAGATGCCGGGGCAGAGGGGTTGGAGGAGAACAGCGCGGTCGCGCTCTTCCTTCAGAGCGCGCGGCGGGCACACCACCACTTCGTCTTGCAAGCGCAGGAGCGGGCGGCGGTGGTCCGCATCTGCCAGATGGTCGGCGGGATGCCCCTCGGCATCGAGTTGGCGGCGGCCTGGGCACGGATGCTCTCACCGACGGAGATTGCCGCCGAGATTGAGAGGAGCCTGGACTTCCTCGTCGGCTCCCAGCGCAACGTGCCGGAGCGCCACCGCAGCCTGCGCGCCGTCTTCGACTACTCATGGAACCTGCTCTCGCCCGCCGAGCAGCGCGTGCTGCGGCGGCTCTCCGTCTTTCGCGGGGGGTTCCGGCGCGAGGCCGGGGAGTTGGTGGCGGGCGCGTCGCTGCCCATCCTCTCGATGCTGGTGGACAAGTCCCTGCTGCGCCGGACGGATGGCACGCGCTACGACCTTCACGAACTGGTGCGGCAGTACGCCGCCGTCAAGCTGAAGGAGGACGCGGGGGAGCAGGCGGATACCCGGCAGCGCCACAGCCGCTACTACACGGGCCTGCTTCACCAGTTTGAACTGGACCTGGGGCAGGAGAAGGATAACCTCTGGGCGGCGCTGAACTGGCTCGTCGAGCACGGGAGCGTCGAGGAAATCAGCGCGGCGGCACGCAGTGGTCGGCGCGTCTTCATCTTCCGGGGCTGGCTCCAGGAGGGGGTGGCGCTCTCCCGGCAGGGTCTGGAGGTGCTGCGAGAGCGAGGCGCGGCGGGCGCGGAGTTGGGGCAGATAATGATATCGCACGGCTACTTCCTCTTCCGGCAGGGGAAGGCGGGCGAGGGAGGCGACCTGCTGGCACAGGGAAGCGCTCTGCTGCGCTCGGCAGGCGACGAGGCGGGGATGGCGGAGGCGCTGACCTATCAGGGGAACCTGGCGTACCAGTTGGGCAACGTCACCGAGGCACGCCGCCTGTTGATGGAGGGGCTGGAGATTGCGCGCCCCCTCAAGGAACAGTGGACCATCGCTCTGGCCTTGAGCCTGCTGGGGCTGGTGAATCACGTCTTGGGCGAGCACAGGGAGGCGGACGGGCAGTTCCGCGAGAGCCTCTCTATCTGGCGGGGGCAGGGCGACCAGCACGGCACGGCGCTCTGCCTGAACCTGTACAGCCTCGTCGCTCACGCGCTGGGCAACGACGCGCAGGCGAAGCAACTCGCGGAGGAGAGCCTGCAAATCTCGCGGTCACTCGATGATCGGTGGAACGTCGCCAACGCCTTCAACCATCTGGGCCTCTTCGCCCAGATTGCGGGCGATTACGAGGAGGCCGAGGCGCTGTATCGGGAGAGCCTGACGCTCTATCAGGAGCTAGGCGACCGCTGGAATCTGGCGCGCACCTATATCAGCCTGAGCATCGTCGCGTATGAGTCGGGCAGGCACGCGGACTCGTGGGATGCCTCCCACATGGCGCTCAAGCTGGGGATGGAGACGGAGGCGATGCCCGTCATCCTATCGTCGCTGAACAGCTTCGCGGCGCTGCTGATTGAGGAGGGGGTTCTGGAACGGGCGCTGGACCTTCTGGTTTACGTGGGGCAGCATCCGGGCAGCAGCAGGCTGGAAAAGGAGCGGGCTGACCGATTGCTGGCGGGAATCGAGGGTCGGTTCGCGCCGAAGGGGGTCGCCGCCGCGCGGGAGCGGGTCGCGGAGCTACCGTTCGAGGCTATCGCGGAGGCGATGCTGCAAAGCACCTACCCCGCGGGCAACTGAGGGAGGGGCTGGAAGTCAAGCTGATGCCCCAGCACATCGAGGCCGCCCGCGCCCGTGTGGCGGGGAAGGCGCTTCAGGAGGTGGCCGCGCAGGCTGTGGAAACCGTTGGCGGGAACCTTTCACTATTCGCAGGTGGCGCGTAGCCCCCGCGACCTTAGGGGCAAGACAGGACCATCTTGAAAGAAGTCACGACAGATAGCTTCTCCCAAAGCTCGCAATTTACAGCCAACCACGAGACGCAGGCGGAAAGCCTGCGCCGCCGCTTCTGGACGACGACGGCCTACCTGGCGCGGACGCTGGTCGAAATCTGGTGGTGGGAGGTGGTTCTTCCCCATCGGCTGCGGCTAGGCTTCCTCAACCGCAACGCGGAGGGGCGGCGGCAGGGCTGGGCGCGGGAGTATCGCGCCTTCGCGCTCCAGATGGGCGGCGTCTGGATAAAGCTCGGCCAGTTCTTCTCGTCCCGCGCGGACATTCTGCCCCCGGACATTACAGCCATTCTGTCGGACTTGCAGGACGAGGTGCAGCCCGTGCCTTGGCCCGCCATTCGCGGCCAGATTGTGCGCGAGTTGGGCGGCGAGCCGGAGCAGTTGTTTGCGACCTTCGACCGGATGCCGAAGGCGGCGGCATCGCTGGGGCAGGTGCATTTCGCCACCCTGAAGAACGAGCGACCCGTCGCCGTGAAGGTGCAGCGACCGGGCATCCGCCCCATCATCGAGGTGGACCTGCGGGCGCTGCGGTGGGCGCTACGCACGCTTAAAAACGTCTCCTTCATCAAGCGGCGGGCCAACCTTGACGCGCTGTATGACGAGTTCGCGGCGACGCTGCGGATGGAGTTGGACTACATCGCGGAGGGGCGGCACGCCGAGCAGTTCGCTGAGAACTTCGAGAGCGACCCCCGCGTGGGTCTGCCCTGCCCCTACTGGCCGCTCACAACGGTGCGCGTGCTGACGCTTGAGCGCATCGAGGGCATCAAGATTAGCGACAACGCGGCGCTGGACCGCGCGGGCGTGAGCCGCGCCGAGGTGGCGGAAAAGGTCTTCTGGGTCTACCTGAAGCAGGTTTTCGACGATGGCTTCTTCCACGCGGACCCGCACCCCGGCAACCTCTTCATCCGCCCGCACGCGCGCATCCCGGAGGGAGCCAGGAGCCGCCCCTTCGACCTGGTTTTCATTGATTTCGGCATGGTGGGGCACATCTCCGAGCGGAGCCGGATGCTGATGCGGCGCATGGTGATTGCCACCGTGCAGCGCGATTACGAGGAGTTGGTGCGCCTCGCCAAAGAGCTTGGTTTCCTGCTGCCGGACGCGAACAACCGCGCGCTGGTCGCGGCGCTGGAAGCGCTGTTCGAGCGCTTCTACGGCCTGAGCATGGCGGAGTTGACGGCGATTAGCTACGAGGAAATCGAGCAGCTTTTCCGGCAGTTCCGCGACCTCATCTACGATTTCCCCTTCCAGATTCCTCAAGATTTCATCTTCCTGGGGCGCACCCTCTCCATGCTAAGTGGCATCGCGACGGGGCTGGACCCGAATTTCAGTCCGCTCGTGGGGCTGGAGCCGTTTGCGCGGCGGCTGCTCGGCGCGGAGGCGGGCAACATGCTCTCCGGGGCCGCGCGAGAGGCGCGGGAGTTGGGGATGCTCGCCGCCGCGCTGCCGCGCCGCCTGGACCGCCTGCTCCGCCGCATCGAGGATGGCGACCTGGCGGACGAGGCGATGCAGCCCGCGCTGGACGCGCTCGGCGGCATCGAGGGCGCGTTCAACCGCCTGACGGATACGCTGCTGCTGATGGGCTTCGGTGCCGCCTACTACTTCACGAAGGACGAGGAGCCTGACGTGGCGCGGGGCATGGTCGCGGGCGCGCTGTGGATGATTTGGCGGCAACTGAAGGGGAGACGGTAGACGGTGGATAGCGGAATGAATTACGAGGCCGAGAGCCTGGACCGCTGGGCCGAGGGCGAGGCGAGCGCGATGCTGGAGGTCGAGTACTGGCGGGTGGTGCAGGCGCTCCGGCGATTCTCGGAGCGGGAGGCGAAACAGCGGCCCGCGCCCCATGCGCCGAACGCGCTGGAAATCGCCGCGCGGCTGGCGGTGGAGGAGCTATCCAACGGCCCCGCGCCGTCGCTGTCGGACACACTGCACGCCCTGGACCGCACCTTCGCCTCCTGGCAGGCGGAGGATGCGCCCTACCAGCGCCTTCAGACCCGGCGATTGGTCTATACACTGGGCGAATTGTCTCTGCTCCACCAGCTTCTTCGCGGCGGGGACGAACGGGAATAGGTCACTACATGAAGTAGATGCGAAGAGGGGACTGCGGCCAGTATCGGCCAGTACTGGCGGGCAAGAACAGCCAGTACAAGGACAGGTACCTGCCACATACCAATTAAGCTATATTACAAATCGCGCGGCTTTTGCACAGCCCTGTGTAAGCTGCTAGAGAGCGCGCTGATGTAAATTGAAGTTCCCCACCGAGGTCAGGTCGCGCACTATGCCTACACGGCCTATCGCCGCCCGCCGTATGGCTTGGTACCCAACCAGCCCTACCCTCTCCCACACGAAGCTATCTGGCGTACCACACCTCGTCTGCGGGGATGATGGTGGAAGCCCTATTATAGAGGCCCCACCCCCTGCTGTCACGAGGGGCGACTGCTAGCCCATTCATTTGCAACAAAACCCGGTATCCTCCACTACAAAGTGGTTTCTCGCCGCGCCCGCAAATAACCCAAAGTGTTGACCAATGACAAACGCGGTTGTGCTCGCACTCACCAGTTGAGCGGCCCAAACGCCTTGTCCCCTGAAGCGTGGCAGCGCGCAATGAACATCAGCAGAACAAGCTCACACCGGGCGGTGAAACGGAAAAGCCCACGTCCGGGGCTTTCTTACCGACTTTTTCAACAGGCTGCACACCCATAGTAGGACTGGAAAGCTATTCACTACAGACGAAAGTCCGCGTATCCTCTTCATATCATTCAAGTTGTCGAGTCAAGTTTATACCGCACACATCGCCTACCAGCGGCTGCGGTTGCCAATAGAGAAAGCTTTATGAACACTAGATCGGGCCTCTCCCGTCTCCCGTGGTGGCTGCTCGTCATCGTGCTGATCACGACGGTGGCCTGGCCCGTGCTGACGACGGCTGCGCCCGTGACGGATGCACAGCATCTCCAGCAGGTGTGGCGCGCGGCCAACGATAGCGGACAGTACGACTATGATAGCGCCGTGCGCCAGACCACCCGCACCACTCCCCAGTTGGAAAACGTAGGCCGCCCCGACCACATCGAGCATGTCGCCGTGCAGGGCAAGGTAGATCGCCTCGCGGAGACGATGACCCTGCGGCTGGAGCAAGGCAGCGATGGCTCCCAGCGCTCAATCGAGATGAAGGTCGAGCAGGGCACAGCCTTTGGGCGGCTCACGCCTGATGCCGAGTGGACCGAAGTGGAAGGGCAGGTGGACCTCTTCGCGCCCGGTGGCGACCCGCTCGGCTATCTGGCGGCGGTGGAGAACGTACGCATTCTCGCGGCGACGGAGGCAGGAGAAGAGGGTTTCCTCTACCAGGAGCTGTTGCCTGAGGCGTCCACCGAGGGCATGACGCGCTACCGCTTCGATCTGAACGGCGTGCGCTACGCGGAGTTCATGCGGGAGCGGATGGAGGGGCAGCTACGCCAAAAGGGTGAACTCCCCGCTGGTGTTAACCTGGATCTGGTGCGCGCCTACGTCGAGATGGAGGGCACGGGGGAACTGTGGGTCGGTCCCGACGGACTCCCGCTGCGGCAGAGCGTTCACTTGCGCTTTCCTCCAGAGTCGGGCGCGACGGAGTGGGTCGAGGCCGACATTACCACTACATTCGGCGAATGGGGTGCTATCAGCGGCCTCTCGCTCCTCCGCGAGCCGGGCCGCCTGCTGCGCGAGCCTGCCAGCCTCTTTGTGTTGTCCGCGGGAACCACGCGGCGGCTGACCGTTGGACTCAGCAGCATCCTGGCGGTAATAGCCTCGGTGCTGCTGCTGGTTCAGCATCGCCAATCGCGGCGGCTCTACGCGGCCTTTGCGGCGGCGATGGTCCTCTCCATCCTGGGCGGACCCCTGATGCAGACCCAGCAGGCAAGCGCGTTCTACGACCGCGTCGCCACGCAGCGTGCCTCCCGCGAGGAAGCGCAGGCAGTGCAGCAGGAGAGCGCCTCCGCTACCGCGCCGCAGAGCAACTACCACCCGCGCGTTGACCCACTGGCCGTGAACGGCGTGCCAGTGCGCGCTCCGCGATCAGCCGCGTTGCAGGGTAGCTGCGACGTCAGCGAGACGGAGGGAGATTGCGATGGCGACGGGCTGAACAACGGGGCCGAAACCTACAAGCTTGGCACAAGCCCGGTGGAGGTGGACTCGGACAACGACCAGATTAGTGATCGGCTGGAGGTCGAGGGTGACAGTGGCTGGTACCTGAACCCGCTTGACCCCGACTCGAACGGTGACGGGCTGCCGGACGGGCTGGAGTGCCCGCAACGAGCCGACTATGTGACCGGCGTGCTCGATGCCAGCTACCCCACCAGCACCTGCAACAACAACGATGACGACACCACGCCCGACGCCTTCGACTTCGACAATGACGGGGACGGCGTGCCCGACACGGTGGATAGCGCCCCCTACGATGTGATGGGTAGCCCCTCCACGGGGCTGGCCGACGACACGCTCAACTTCAATCTTGCCCTCTCCGGGGCGGCGGTCCCCGTTTTCGTCAATCTTGAACTGCGCCCAACGCAGGACGATCATCTCTGGCAGACGAACAACGTCCTCGACTGGCCGGACCATGACACGCAGGGGCAGATTACGCGGGTCCACGACTCGACCTTCGCCAGCTACGACCCCGCGACCTATGGGGACAACAGCAAGATGGCGAACGGGGACATCCTGCTCAGTCCGATGCTGGAGGTCCAGATTACGTTTGACCCTGAAAACCCGTCGGCGGGCTTGCCAATCACGCCGACGATGAGCAGCGCCGCCATCACCGACTACAGCGACCTTTCATGGCTCGATACGGATGCGCTCGAAGAGATGGGCATCGCAGTCAACGAGGGCGAGACGAGCGACACTCTCTACCTCTACGCGCCGCTCCAGCTACTTGAGGATTCCACGGGCGACACGCCCGTTGCCTGGAGCACTACCATGCTCTACCGCCCCGAGGCAGCGCAGGAGACGCTGGGTAACGACCAGAAAATGCGTGTCGTCTGGCTGGCGCAGGCGCTGACCGACGCCTGTGACACCACCGGCATCGGCACGGCGAGCTACAGCGAGTGGTGCGCCGATGAGAGCCACTGGACAACCAGCCTCAACGTCATCCAGAGCTACTACGAGGATTTCTATGTCACTGGCGTGAACGTGCGCGAGGATCATGGCGGGACGGTAGCTATCGTCGCGCAGCCGAACAACGTCGGCAGCACCAAGTATCAGGACCGCCTGCTCCACCTGGCCCGCAACCTGGAGACGACCCTAATCCAGGCGCGAACCGAGGCGGACGGGAGCCGCTTCGCCGTGAGCGACATTTCCGGCTACTTGAGCACATGGGGCGTAAGCGGGCTGAATGTGACGGCGTTTACGCTCGACGACCAGACCGACCTGCTCGACATCGCTTCGGCCCAGACAACCAACATCCTCAACCGGGTCTATCCCTCGTCGGCTACGGGCAAGACGGCCCAACTCCTCTTCGCGGGCGAGGAGACCGCGCGCACCATCGCCCTCGGCAGCGGCGCGGCGATGGAGAGTGGCAACCGTCTGACGATGGACCTGGGCCACGCGCTGGCTGGGCTGACCACCAACGCCTCGCTGCGCTGGGCTCCCTATGTCTATGAGGGAGCCAGCGTCTGGGACAGTGATGATGTGTCGAGCCGCTACACCGCCTGGGGCACCGCGCTCCAGTCGAGTTTCACGAACAGCGTCCTGAACAGCCTGTCCAGTGGCGAGACCATCAGCGACTACACCGATGCCCGCGACGGCGCGGTGCTGCTGGCTCAGAATGCCTGGTTGACGCTCTACGCCGGGCTTGGCTCGACTGTGGCGATGGATGGGACGGCGCTGGGCAGCGCAACGGTCGCGGAGGCGGGTAACCTCAGCCTGGGGAGCAGTGGAGCGGCGGCGCTTCTCGTCGCGGATTTGCTGGCGAAGATGCAGGACTACTACGGCGAGCGGAGCATCGTGACGACCCTGAGCGACGACAGCGCGCTTGCCGCCGCGAACAGCATGGCCTCGGTCTTTGCTGGCAGCGCCTCCGTGCTGCTGGAGGCGCTAGGCTCGGCGGCTCAGGGCGAGGCGAGCAGCACGCTGACGCTGGCCCTGCAAACGCTTGGCGACTACTACAAGACGACCAGCGTGTCGAGCAGTGGCTTCCTGGCGGCAGGCAGCATCACCGCGCTCGCCGCCGCGTCCATCATCACAACCCAAGGGGACGGGGCCAGCGCGGCCTACATCATCGTCAAGGCCGCCGTCGCTTATTGGGGCATCACATGGGGCATGACAGTCCTGCGCGGGGCAAATGTCGCGGCGGCGCAAGCTGCCATCGCCGCTTACCAGGCGGGGCAGGCGGGCGCGGTCACGACTGCGGCGAAGTTGGCCTGGAACAGCGTTGCCGTCTGGGCGGTTATCGCCTTCGTGGTCTCGGTCACGGTCATCTGGGTTTCCTTCGCGCTGGGCAGCTACGAGAACAGCCTCCAGCGCGAGGCGGCGAAAGCCTATGCCATCGCCGCGACCATCGTGGCGACCATCTACCTCGTCATCTCGCTGATACCAGTCGTCGGGGCGGTCATTATGGCGGTCATCGCCATTCTGGACATCCTCATGATTGCCATCTGCAAGATTGTGGACGCGACCCAAGGAGTCGAGCGCGGCTCGGACTTCGATGTCTGGTACTGTAGCGGCTTCACGGGCATCCTGACGCGTACCATCATGTACCTCATCTTCGACCAGATGCCCGTCGTGGACCTCGAGGACAAGGATCGGGTGGACATCGCCCTCCAGACACCGACCATCAATCAGCGTACCTCGTCGGGCGGCTTCGTGAAGGGCAATAGCCTGACGATGCGGGCGACCGTCACCAACACGCTCTCCATCAACAGCCCGACGGGAATTGGCAGCGCCCTCTACAATTTCTTCAGCCCCGCGCAGGTGCTCAATCACTTACGCGATTCAACCTTCCGGTACACGCTGCAACAGACGGAGACCGACCAGCACGCCGGGCTCGCGCAGGAGACGGTGGCCTGGGACGACGACAACCGCGCCGCCTTCCAGGTGTCGGGAAGCGCGCTGCTGTTCAGCAAGCAGGGCATCAACCAGTCCTTCCCCATGTACCTGACCGAGTCGTGGAACATGGACGCCCTGGAATGCTGGGGTTTCATCGTGCAGGAATGTGACTGGAAGGAGTACAAGGATTCCGCCCACATTGACCTGTCGGAGAATATGGTCTTTGACGTGCTGCCCGCGACTCTGGACGGCTTCATTGACCTCGGGCTTAACGCCCCGGCCAGCTACCGCCTCTCCTGGAGCGACGGCTTCCCGACCCTTCAGGACGCGGATGGCGACGGGCTGCGTAGCGCCTCCTTCGGCGGGGGCGACCCCGACGACTCGCTCTGGGACAGCGACGGCGATGGCCTCTCCGACTACTACGAGTTGGAGAATGGCACCGACGCGAGCAGCCACGACGGCGACCGTGACGGACTCGGCGATTACTGGGAACTCTTCTACGACACCAGCCCCTTCCTGGCCGACTCGGATGGCGACGGGCTGGAAGATGGCGAGGAAGTCTTCCACAGCGGCAAATCTCATCCCTACGCGAGCGACAGCAGCACATGGACCGGGGGCTGGTCCATCGTCTACGACTACGACGCGGCCAACCAGCCTTTGAGCACCTGGGTCTCTGCCGACCCGACCGACTACGACAGCGACGACGACACCATCCTCGACAAGCAGGAATACATCTACGGCTACAACCCTGCCGTCGCCTCAACGTTGAATATCCTCTCGCTGGACACCCAGGCGGCATCGGACTATGTAGCGCCAGGCGGGGCGCTCGGCTACACGGCGACCGTCCGTAACGAGCTGGACAACCGCCTCCTGCAAGGGCTGCTGGAGGCCGAGTTCCCGGTGGATGTGGCGCAGCAGACGCAGATCCTCGGCAATATGCGGCCACAGACATCCGCCAGCATCGTGGGCAGCGTGACCGCCCCAGGCGTGGCCGCGACGGAGGCGATGAGCCTGACGCTGCGGGCGGGCGTCGAGGTCTCGACGGACGCGCTCAAACGTGTGCTCTGGCTGCCGCTGAACGAGCCGACGGGCAGCACCACCTTCAACGACTACGCGCCCTACAGCCACCCCTTCAGTTGCACCACCAACTGCCCGGTGGCGAACGGGCAGAATCTCCAGTTCAGCGCTGGCAAGCAGCTCTCGGCAGCGGCCAGCAGCGACTTCCAGCAGGAATCGTTCAGCGTCGCGATCTGGGTGAACCCCACCGAGGGTCATAATAACGGCCACATCTTTGGTCAAGGCAGCGATTTCTACATCCGGTACCGCTATTACGACTCGAATACGGACTCGCTTGTGGTCCACATGGATAACTTCGCCCGGCTCTATGTCGACACCGTCTTCAATGAGGGCCAGTGGAACCACCTCGTCGTCACGTACGACGCGCCCTCGCAGACACTCACCGTCTACATGAATGGGACGAACGTCGGGAGCGCAAGCAACGTTCCCCCGATTACTTACGGAAACTTCCCGCTGTCCATGGGGGCCTCCGACGCTCCCTTCGTCGGCGCGATAGACGACGTGCAGATGTGGAACGAAGCCCTCAGCGAGACCGAGGTGCTCGACATCTACAACCAACCTGCCTTCCACGCCACCTTCGAGGAGGGGGACTGCGGCGACTGGGTGGACCGGATCACCGGGGAGAGCTTCACGTGCGCGAGCAACTACAGCGGTGGGGCGGGGCCTGTGCCGGTCGTGGGCAAGTCTGGTTGGGGCGCGAACCTGCGCGGCGGCAAGATGTACGTCCGCCCGAGCTGGGTCACTAACGAACTCTCGGTTGCTGACAGCAGCAACGCCTTCGCCGTGGCGACCTGGCTCCGCCCGCAGCCCGCGAGCTGTGGCACTGATAGCATAACAACGGAGGAGCTGTTCAGCCTGACCAACCACAGCACCACGCCGAAGACGATCACCGTACGGCTGGAACAATTCTCTTCCTGGCCCTCGGACTGCAAGGGGATGTACAACCTCATCATCACCGACGGGAGCAGTAGCTACAGCGCCCCGATAACCCTCACCACCGGGTGGCACCATCTCGCGCTGTCCTACGACGGCTCCGGCACTCTGAAGATCCACCTGGACGGTCGCTACTACGGCAACCTGAGCGCCATCTTGCCTACGATGCAACGGCTGCTATACGTCACGCTCGGTGCTTCGCCCACCTCGCCCACCTCGCCCGCCTCGTTCGAGGGGTACGTGGACGACTTCCGCCTCTACACCGGGACGCTGGCAGACGACGCGGTGCGCCAGCTCTACCGCGACACGCTCAAGGTGCTGGAGCTTCCCCTGGACGAGGCTCCCGGCGCGAGCCTCTTCGAGGATCGTAACCCCAACGGCTACCACGGCTTCTGCACGATTGGAAGCTGTCCCGATAGCGGCCTGCCGGGGCGTGACAACCAGTCGCTCCGCTTTGGGGAGGACGGCGCGCAGCAGTCCATCCGGCTCCCGGTCTCGACTTCCGACTTGAGCATGACATCGAGCAGCTTCACCGTCATGGCGTGGGTGAAGGGCGATGCCTTTGCGAACGGTAGCTACCCGGTGCTCGGTACGACGGGTGGGCTTCTGCTAGGGGTATCGGGCGGTAAACCCTACATGGATTTCGGAAACGGCTACACTCTCACGGGTAGTACGACGCTCCAGGCCGATACCTGGTATCACATTGCCTGGCACTACGACAATTCGATGCAGCAGCAGGCAATCTACGTCAACGGCGTGCTGGAAGCGTCGCGGGGGGCGCTTGCCCTGACGGATGCAAGCACGCTCTACGTGGGCAAGTCGGGCAGCAGCAGCTACTTCAAGGGGATGCTGGACAATCTCGTAATCTCCAGTGACAGCCTCAGCGCGAGCGAGATCCAGACAATCATGAATGATGCCCCTGTGCTCAATCTGCATCTGGACGAGGACCTCAACAGCGGCACCTTTGTGGATAGCTCCTCGTACCAGAACAACGCCACCTGCTCAGGCAGCGCCTGCCCCACCGCCGGAAGCAAGGGACAGATGCGCGAGGCCCCGGTCTGGGATGGGAACGATGTGCTGACCGCACCCTATCACAGCGCGCTCAACCAGTCAGAGTTCGCCATCTCGGCCTGGGTCCTGCCGGAGCGGACGAGCAGCAGCGAGCAGTGGCTCTTCAGCCGCACGGGTACCTCCGGGACAGGAATCAACTATGGCCTCTACCTCCAGCCTAACTCACAGAAGCTCGGCTTCCGCTGCATCACGACAGGCGGCTCGACGCGCAGCACCACATTCGGCACGACCTCGACCCTCCAGTTGAGCCAGTGGAACCATGTAGTCTTGACCCGCTATGTGGACACCTACAACATCTTCTCGAGCGACGTGCTCTCGCTCTACGTCAACGGGGTCTTGCAGGAGAAAATCACCACATCAAGCACCACCTGCAACCTCTCCGCTGGCTCCGTTCTTGTCGGCCAGAGCTTCACGGGCCAGTTGGACGAGGTCGCCTTTTACGGGAGCGACCTCGACGCGGGGCAGGTCAGCACTCTCTACGATTACCAGGCAGCCTGGTACGATGTGGTCGCCCCGTACAAGATTGTCGTGGACGCCGACGACCCGCTGGTTGAGGTCAAACTGACCAGCGGCACGGTCCTGGCAGGGGGAAGCCGGTACATTGCCATCGCCGCCAATGACCCCAGCCAGACGCAAGTCGCGCAGGTACAGGTGACAGTCACGCCGCCCAGCGGCAGCGCCTATGCCGGGAGCGCCACTCTGGACGGCGATACCTGGCTTTACAGCTTCACGCCGACAGGTGATGGCAGCTACACGGTTCAGGCCACCGCGACCGACAGCGTGGGCAACAGCGCGAGCGACAGCCGGACCATCCAGATAGATAGCGTCGCGCCCACCGCAACGCTTGACACCAGCTTGACGAGCACCCCACTTCAAGTGGTGAGCGAGGTCACGCTGAGTGGAACCGTCAGCGATGGGGGCATTGTTTCCAGCGGTGTCGCTACCGAAACCGTTGCCGTGCAACTGCTCGACGCTCAGGGCGGACAGGTGAGCGGCTACGCGAGCGCCACCTCGGACGGCAGCGTCTGGAGCGTCGCCTACCCGCTTGGGCCTAATCCCTACGGCGCATACAGCGTGGTGCTCAGTGTGCAGGACGAGGTGGGCAACGCCATCACCGACACGCTCGGTACGGTGGCCCTGGACAGCCTCGCGCCCACCGGCGACCTCATGGTAGGCTCCTCCGGCACCCTCGGCTCGGATGACATCTTCGTGCCGGGCAGCGTGACGGACGTGCCCTACCCCCTCCAGAGCAAGTTGGTCCACTTCCGCTTTGAGGAGGAGGCGAGCGCCACGACTTTCGTGGATGCATACCGCAACCATCACGAGGCGACCTGCTCTGGCTCCGCCTGTCCGGTCGCGGGCGCGAGCGGTCAGCAGGGCCGTGCCCTGACCTTTGACGGCGGCGACAGCCTCGCCGTTGCGGGCGACGAGCGGCTGGATGCAAGCGCCTTCAGCGTGAGCCTCTGGCTCAAGCCCTCGGCGGCGACGCGCGCCTCGCGCACCCTGCTCCGCAAGGGCAGCGCGGCAAGCCCGGACTTCGCGCTCGGCCTCGCCGCGAACAGCCAGAAGGTCACGCTGGACGTGGCCCCGGCTAGTTGCGGAACCCCGACGCGGCTCACCAGCATCGGTGCCCTGACGACTAACGCGTGGAGCCACATCGCCGTGAGCTACGACGGCGACGAGATGCGTCTCTATATCAATGGCGTGCTTGATTCGGTGCTGGATACCAGCAGCACGGGACTCTGTGTCGGTACCTCGCGGACGCTCGCGGTGGGCAGCGGCTTTGTCGGCAGCCTCGACGAACTGGTGCTCTTCGACAGCGCGCTCGACGAGGCAATCTTCTACGACCTGGCTCATCCGCTCGCGGTCGGTGTCGCCAGCGCGCAGGTCCGCTTCCGACAGGAGAGCGGCGAGACGACGGAGTGGAGCCAACTGGCTCTGTCCGACAATGATGAGTTTGCCACCTGGAGCCTGACGCCGCCTGACAATCTGGAGGGCGCATACAAGATTGACCTGGAAGCCGCCGACACGGTGGGCAACAGCACCGTAATCAGAGATGTCTGGTCAGGCGAGGTGGACACCCTCGCGCCGCGCATCGCGCTCACGATGGCACACATCGGCAGCGGCGCGGAAGCCTTTACCGAGATTCACTTCAGCGTGGACGACCGGCTGCTCGAAAGCGATGCGCTGAACTATAGCTGCGCGAACGACCTCCTGACGACCCGCACCTACCCCGGCGACGAGACGCTCATTCTGGGGATGGATGGCGTCTGCCGCGAGGCGGGCCACCGCAGCGCGCCCTTCACCCTGGATGCCTGTGACGCGCTCGGCAACTGCGACAGCGCAACGGTCAGCAGCGCGGCCACGCCGACGCGCGACACGGTAGCCATCCTCGCGCCTGAGAATGGCACCAACTTCGACACGCGCAACCCGATAACGCTCTCCGGCGGGGCCTTCTCACCGGACGGCCTGGACACGCTCGTCGCAACCGTCAACGGGCAGGTGGTATACACTGAGACGTGGGCGAGCGGTACCACCTGGGCGGGCTGGAGCACGACATGGACCCCTTCTGCCTGGGGGAGCTACAGCCTGGGCGCGGAGTTGACCTCGCGGCTCGGCGCGGTCGTCACCGACACCCTCGCGCCAAGCATTACCGTCATCGGCCCCGACCTGTCGCTGACCAAGACAGTCACACCAGATGACGAGCTTTTCAACGGCGACGCGATAGCCTACACCCTCGTCCTGAGCAACGCGGGACCGGGCACGGCGGCGAACGTCCGCGTCACCGACCTGCTGCCGACGGGTGTCCTCGGCTCTGACCTGGACACCACCATCAACCTCCCGCCCTACTCGCAGCGGAATTGGACCATCCGAGGAACGGTGAGTGGGGTGACGTGGCGGGACGTGACCAACACGGCCTACTACACCCACACCACCCGCAGCGACTCGGCCAGCGCAACCTTCGCGCAGTGTGGCACGCTCCTCGTCACCAACGATGGAGACAGCGGCGAAGGCTCCCTGCGCGAGGCGGTCGGGCATGCCTGCGACGGCACCCGGATTACCTTCGCGGGTGATTACACCATCACCCTGAGCACGCCAGTTGACATCCAGCACAGCCTCACGCTGGACGGCACGGGGCGCGCGATTGTGCTGGACGGGGCTGACACCACGCGCCTGGTCACGGTCGCGGCGGGCAAGACAGTAACCCTGGAAGCGCTGACCCTGCAAGATGGCAGCGCCACCGCAGGCGGGGCCATCCTGAATGCGGGGACGCTGACCTTGCAGGATATCAACATAAGTAGCATCGCCGCGGGCGGGGCAATCAGCAACACGGGCACGCTCGCCATGCAGGGCGGCTCCCTGATGGAAAACCGGGGAACAACGGGCGGCGCGCTGGCGAACAGCGGCCAGGCGACGCTCACCGGGGTCCAGATTCTCGACAACAGCGCAAGCAGTGACGGCGGCGCGCTCTGGAACAGGGGCACGCTGACGGTGACTGGCAGCGAGATTAATGGAAACGAGGCCAGTGGCAACGGCGGGGCCATCGCCAACACCAGCGGCGCGACCGTGAGCCTGACGGCGAGCATGGTGCAGGAGAACAAGGCGGCTACCGATGGTGGCGCACTCTGGAACGAGGGCACGCTCTCTGCCAGCACCAGCACCCTTTCCGGCAATAGCACCTCGGCGGGGGCGGGGGCCATCGCCCAGCGGGGCGGCACCCTGACCCTGAACCACGTCACCGTTGCCGAGAACAGCGGCACAACGGCGGGTGGCCTTCACGCCAGCGCGGGCAGCACCCTGCACCTCTCCGACACGATTCTCGCCAACAACGGCGGGCAGCAGTGTGTCAACGGAGGCACCCTCGCGACAGGCGCGCGCAACATTATCACCTCACACAGCGGCTGCGGCACGCCGCTCAGTAGCGCCGACCCGCTGCTGGGCACGCTGGGCGACTACGGCGGCGCGACCATGACCTACCCGCTGCTGCCCGGCAGCCCGGCAATCAATCAGGGTATCGGCACCTGCCAGAGCAGCTATCGCGACCAGCGCGGCCTGGGGGGTGTGAGTTCCTGCGACATCGGAGCCTTCGAGAGCCAGGGCTTCACACTCACCATCACGGGCGGCAACCACCAGAGCACCTTTATCAACAGCGCCTTTGCCGCGCCGTTGAGCCTGACGGTGACGCCGACCAACGCAGTCGAGCCAGTTGAGGGTGGGGCCGTGACCTTCCACGGCTCCTGGTCCTACCTCGCCTCGCTGGAGCCGCGTACCTTCACGGTTCCTGTCGGCGCGGGGGGCGCGGCCAGCCGCGCGGTGAGCGCGAACGGCTACGTGGGCAGCTACACCGTCTCGGCGGACGCGGCGGGCAACCATGCTGGTGCCAGCTACTCGCTCAACAATGTCGTCACCGACCTGACCATCTCGAAGAGCGCCTCGTCCGCCAATATCGCGCCGGGCGCTCCAATCACCTACACCATCACCTTTGCGAACGCGGGCGGCGGCACCAGCAGCGATGTGCAGATTGCCGACACGCTGCCCGTCGCTCTGGGTAGCGTCGCCTTCACCGCGAACCGACCCGTAACGCCGACGGCGGGCAATCCCTACCTCTGGGCGTTGGGCGACCTCGCGCCGGGTGCCAGTGGCACCATCACCGTGACAGGCGTGGCGTCCAGCAGCGCCGCCTTTGGCACAAGCCTCGCCAACACAGTGACGATTGACGGCGGCAACGTCGAGCCAACTACCTCGAATAACAATGCTACCGCCAGCGCGCGGCTCTGCTACCCCCACACGCGCCTCTACGTGGACGCGAGCGCGCCTGACGGTGGCACAGGTAGCTCATGGGCCGATGCCTTCAACCACCTGCAAGACGCGCTGACCCTCGCCGGAAACTGCGGTTATGCGGCTGAAATCTGGGTAGCGGGTGGTAGCTACTACCCCGACGAGGGGCGTGGTCAGAGCGATGGCAGCAGCAGCTCTACCTTCACCCTGCCCGCCGGTGTCAAGGTCTACGGCGGCTTCGCGGGCAACGAGACGAGCCTGAGCGAGCGCGACTGGACGGCGAACCCGACAATCCTGAGCGGCGACATCGCGCAGGACGACCTCACCGAGGCGACGGGCGTTGTCGGCGACACGGCGAACCACCTCGGCACCAACAGCCTTCACGTTGTCAGCGCGGCGAGCGCCACGAGTGCGAGCCGTCTGGATGGCTTCACCATCACGGCAGGCCACGCGATGGGCAGCGGCGTGGCGGCAGACGGCGGCGGTATGACGCAGCCCGGCTACGCGACCCTCGCCAACCTCGCCTTCACGGGCAACTACGCCGCCGACGCGGGCGGCGCGCTCAACAGCTACGGCGGCGGTCCCACCCTCCGGGACATCACCTTCACGGGGAACAGCGGGCGCACTGGCGGCGCGCTCCATGTGGAGCAAAGCCAGATGACGGCGGACGGCCTCAGCTTCCTGGACAACGAGGCAAGTTACGCGGGACCGGCGGTCTACGTCTATGACATTGGCCTGGCGCAGTTCCCGCGTAGCACGCTGACGCTCACCAATGCGCTCGTCAGCGGCAATCGCAGCAGCGGTAACTTTGGGGCGGTAACGGTGGCAGGCGGTACGCTCGCGATGACCAATGCCACACTCGCGGGCAACTATAACGGGTCGTGGGGAGACTACGGGGTGGTTTCGGTAGTGATGGGGGGGATGCGTTTTGGCAGCGCGACGCTGGCGAACGTCATCCTATGGGGCAACAGTTCGACCTCTGCGGACCTCTTCGCCTATCAGGGTACGATTAGCATTCGCGATAGCATTGTGCCGGGCGTCTGCGCCAGCTATTCGGGAATTACCTGCACCAATGTGACCGACCACAACCCCCTGCTGGCCGAAGTGCCCTCTCCCTCGTCCGCGCCAACGCTGGTTGGCGACCTGCGCCTGCTGCCGGGCAGTGCGGCCATTGACGCGGGCAGCGCAACGGGCGCGCCCGCGGAGGATATTCGTGGCGTGGCCCGCCCAGCAGGAAGCGGTGTGGACATCGGGGCCTACGAGGCACAGGGCTGGGCGCTCGGCGTGGCGGGCGGCGATGGTCAGAGCAGCGAGCTAGGCAGTGCCTTTGCCCTGCCGCTGGGGGTGACGCTCACGCCGGTGGGCGACGACCCCGTAGCAGGGGGCATCGTCACCTTTACAGCACCTGAGAGCGGGGCGAGCCTTGACGCTGCTACGCTCACGGCGAGTAGCGATGCAACGGGCGTGGCGCGGACGAGCGTCCAAGCCAACAGCATCGGCGGGAGCTACGTCGTTACGGCGACCACGACTGGCGGCACCAACAGCGCCCTCTTTACGCTGACCAACAGCGCCTTTCCCGATCTGGCACTGAGCAAGAGCGCGACGCCCGCCACCGTTGCGGCAGGCGAGACGATTACCTACGTGCTCTCGTTCCGCAATCAGGGGCCGACTATCGCCAGCGGGGTGGTGCTCACGGACTGGATGCCGGGCGATCTCACGGTGACGGGGAGCGAGCTTTTCGCCGATAGCGGCGTCACAAT
>DASVVH010000367.1:0-3964 GCA_036386615.1 Ardenticatenaceae bacterium | reverse complement strand
CGCCAGGGCGTTTATCTACACTACCAAGCTCGCCCGCTTTGCCGGGGATACAACGTCACCTGGCGCGTGTCCCAACTGGATCGCCGATACCTTAGCGTATCCAGCTACTGTTAAGATACAAGCCGGGGATGGAGAGGCGCGCAATCCTCGGCGGCATGGAAACGCGAGGCCGACTTTTGACAAACCCTAGGGAGTTTTAGAGGAAGGCATACCAAATAGAGACGCCTCCACTTGTGGGGCGTCTTTTGTTTGTCGGTAGTCCGAGGAGCATTGTGGGCAGAATCTGGGTGCAGGAGGCAGAGCCATTTTAAAGTCCCAGCTTATGCGACTTTCGTTGGCGCTTAACTTTATGTCAACAAAAGCCTACATGGATCGCTCTTCAATGTAGGCTTTTGTCGGCCTTTCTTCACATAACGCAACTCTGCCCCGCCTCCTCCCTGGCGCAGAAGGTTGACAATAAGGGAGGACTAGTAATACATTGTACCCATTGTCCTAGTGTGCTGGGTGACTTTGTACCCTAGTATATAAACGCCGGACCTAGCCATCCTCAACGCAGCCATCTTTCTTATGAAGGCTGCTTTATCGTTGTACAGGGAAACAGTGCTATGTCACTGTCCGTATTCGACTTGCAGAGCTACCTCTTTACCCTCTTCGCCGCCCCGACGCTCATCACCGCCGCCGCCCTGCTCATAGTAGGGTTTTCGACGTTGTACAAGGAACGGGGCTCGCGGGTCAGCCTCTCCTTCCTCGGCCTGAGCCTCGCCGCCAGTTGGTGGCTCTTCTCCTTCTCCATGATGTACAGCGCCGCGACTGAGAGCGTGGCCGTCTGGTGGACGAAGATTGCCTATCTCAGCATCCCACTCATCGCGCCAACCGCCTACCACTTCACCGTAACGGTGCTGCGAATTCAGGGGCGGCGCAAATGGGTGACGCGGCTCATCTGGTCTCTGGGCCTGCTGTTCGCGGCGCTGGCGATTGGGTCCGACGAGTTGATTGCCGGAGTGTACAAGTTCTGGTGGGGCTACTACACGCGATACGACTGGTTGAGCGTGCCCTTCCTTGCCTTCTTCATCACCGTACTCATTGCCAGCCTCGCGGAGTACTGGCTGGAATATCGCAAGACCGAGCCGGGCATCCACCGCCTGCGAATCCGGTCACTTATGATTGCCCTAGGGATTGCCTACCTGGGGGCTTACGATTTTATAGCGGCGTATGGCCTTCCTCTCTACCCCATCGGCTACATGGCCGTCTTCGTCTTTCTCCTGCTCATCGCCCGCGCCATCGGGCGCTATCGCCTGGTAGACCTCACCCCCTCCTTCGCCGCCGACCAGATTGTCGCCACAATGGCCGACCCGCTCATCGTCTGCGATTCGGAGGGCAAAATCCGGGTGGCGAATCAGGCCATCTGCGCCGTCTTCGGCTACGCGGAGCAGGAACTTCTGGGCCAACCCATCGCCGTGCTCTGCAACCCCTCTCCGGGAAGCGTCCAACACCTGCGCGAACGGCTGCGGCATCCCATCGTCCGCGACGAGGAGATGGAACTCTGGAACCGGGAGGGCAAAGCCATCTCCGTCAGCGTCTCCATCTCTCACCTGTGGGCCAAAGACGGTAGTTCGCTGGGGACGGTGGTGATTGCCAGAGACATCCGCGAGAGGAAAGAGGGCGAGGCCGCGCTACGCGCCAGCGAGGAGCGGCTGCGTACAGTCGTCTCCAAAGCCCCGATTATTCTCTTCGCGCTGGACCGCAACGGCGTCTTCACGCTGGCCGAGGGGCAGTTCATGAAGCCGTTCGGCATCGAGGCCAGTCAACTCGTCGGGCGGTCCATCTCCGACATCCTGCCGGAAACGAGTCGCCGTCCGGGGAACTTTGAACGGGCGCTGTTGGGAGAACACGCGGCCACGACGATTGACCTCGGCGGGTTCACCTATGACGCGCGGTACTCACCGCTCCGCGACGAAAGCGGCGAGGTCGTTGGCCTGATTGGCGTGGGGACGGAGATTACTGAGCGCAGGCAGGCCGAGGAGGCACTGCGGGGGAGCGAGGAACGCTACGCGCTGGCGGCTCGCGGGGCCAACGATGGCCTCTGGGACTGGAACCTCACGGAGCAGACCATCTATTTCTCGCCGCGCTGGAAAGCGATGCTGGGCTTCGAGGATGGCGAGATTGGCGGCGACCCTAACGAATGGTTCGACCGTGTTCACCCTGAAGATCGGGAGCGCGTCCAGCAGGAGATTTGGAGCCACCTCGCGGGCCACACCGCCCACCTGGAGAGCGAGCATCGCGTCTCGCACAGCGACGGAAGCTATCGCTGGGTGCTGTGCCGAGGGCTGGCAGTGCGAGACGGCGACGGGCTGGCCTATCGCGCGGCTGGCTCGCTGACGGACATCACGCAGCGGAAGACAACCGAAGAGCAGTTGCTGCACGACGCCTTCCACGACACGCTGACGGGCCTGCCGAACCGCGCCCTCCTGATTGACCGTCTGAAACAGGTTATCGCCCGCAGCCAGAGCGTGCCCGACAGCACCTTTGCAGTCCTCTTCCTGGATTTCGACCACTTCAAGGTGGTCAACGACAGCCTCGGTCACATGGTAGGAGACCACCTGCTGGCGGCCATCGCGCGGCGGCTGGCGGCGAACCAGCGCCCCTACGATACTGTTGCGCGGCTGGGCGGGGACGAGTTCGTCATCCTGCTCGACCATCTTCAGGAGGCAACTGACGCGACCCAGATAGCGGAGCGTATTCAAAGAGAGATGTCGGCCCCCTTCAGTCTGGGCGCGCACGAGGTCTTCACGTCGGTCAGCATCGGCATCGTCGCGGGCACGGCGCGCTACGAGCAGCCGGAGGACGTGCTGCGAGACGCGGACATCGCGCTGCATCGCGTCAAGACGGTGGGACGCGGTCGGTACCAGCTTTTCGACATGGAGATGCACGCGCGGGCCGTAGAGCGGATGCAGATGGAGACAGACCTGCGCCGCGTGGTCGAGCGGGGCGAGTTGCGGCTTCATTACCAGCCCATCGTCGCGCTGGACGATAGTCACATCACCGGGTTCGAGGCGCTGGTGCGGTGGCAGCACCCAGTTCAGGGCCTCGTTCCTCCCACGACCTTCATCCCCATTGCCGAGGAGACCGGGCTAATCATCCCTATCGGCGTGTGGGTGCTGCGGGAGGCTTGCCGCCAGTTACGCGAGTGGCAGCAGCAGTTTCCAGCCAGCCCACCGCTCACAGTGAGCGTCAATCTTTCCGGCAAGCAGTTGGCGCAGGCCGATTTGGTCGAACAGATACGGATGGCGCTGGCAGAGAGCGGCCTCGATGGGCGCAGCCTCAAGCTGGAGGTGACGGAGAGCGTCTTCATCGAGAACGCGGATTCCGCCTCCCGCGTCTTGCAGCAGTTGCAGGCGCTGGGCATCGAAATCTACCTCGATGACTTCGGCACCGGATACTCTTCCCTGAGCTACCTGCACAACTTCCCCGTGAACGTGCTGAAGATTGACCGCTCGTTCATCACGCGGATGGGCATGAACGGCAATCACTCCGAACTCATCGAGACCATCATCGCCCTCGCCGAAAAGCTGCACATCCGCGTCGTCGCCGAGGGTGTGGAGCACGAGGAGCAGCGCAACCTGCTCAGGGCGCTGGCGTGCGAGTACGCGCAGGGGTACTACTTCTCCCCGCCCGTACTGCCGGAAGTGGCGGAAGTGCTGCTGGCCCCTATGGAGATTGCGGCCTGACGGTTCGAGTGGGGTTAGCCGGGGAATGTGAGGTCGTTCGTGGTGCCGAACTGGTGGTAGTGGTTGCGCGTGCGCTTGGCGCGATACATGGCGTTGTCGGCGTGTTTGATGATGTCGTCCATCTCTTTGTCGCCGCCGTGGAAGATGCTGCCGCCAATACTCGCCGTGATGGTTAGCTCACCGTCCTTCGCGTGGTAGGGGCTGGCGAGCACGCGCAGGATTTTCTGGGCGACGAT
>DASVVH010000366.1:0-7289 GCA_036386615.1 Ardenticatenaceae bacterium | reverse complement strand
CGGAACGGATAGCCTCCGCAATCTGCTCGACGACCTCCGGGCGGCGACCCTCGCTAAAATTAGGCACACATTCGATGAGAGCGGTCATGGATACTCCTGCGGGCGGCGCTGCCCGGCTCTATTCGCGTTGATAGGCGTAGTCTAGGCCGAAGGCGCAAGCGGGGCAAGAGCCGTCCGCAAACACAGAGCCGTGTCAACATTTCACAGGTCGTGCCCGGTGCTATTGTTGCATTATGTGAAGCAAAGCCAACAAATGCCAACATTGAAGGCCGATAGATGTTGGCATTGCTTGACATAATATTCGCAATTGGTAGCGCCGTCACCCCCCGCCGAGAGCGACGACACGCATATGCCCCACTAACCTCCACCATCACAGCCTCGCAAAAAGGCAGTTGACGAGCTATATCAACAATGATATAGTAGTCGCGTGACTCCGACTGTCTTATCGTCCGGGGTGGTACGACGTGCAGTTCGAGGCGGGTTCGCTCTTCGATTGCTAGAAGTGCGCCAGCGTGAAGTAGGAGTCGTGGAGTCACAACCCTATAAACCCCACTTTTGGCTCACAAGGAGTTCTTTCGTCATGAGCGACCGTCTCACAGGCACCGTCAAGTTCTTCAACACCGAGAAGGGTTTCGGCTTCATCGCCCCGGAAAACGGCGAGCGGGACGTATTCGTCCACTACTCGTCCATCCAGTCCAACGGGTTCCGCAACCTGAACGAGGGCGACCGCGTCGAATTCTCGATGGAGAACAGCGACAAAGGCCCCCGTGCCGCCGAGGTTGTGAAGATTTAGTCTTCCGCCGCCCACTACAGCACCGTGCCGCATGGCACGGTGTTTTTTGTGCCAACGCCTTGACGCACCATCGGTAAGCCCTTTAGTCGAACTCGCAAAGAACTTTTCTCACCAACACCGTCAGCCGTTAGCTTTCATCTCCCATCCCTATTTTCCATCCCACATCTCTTATTCCGCCTTTACCGTCTACCGTCCACCGTCCACTACTCACCTTCCTGACTAGTCAATCGCGGATTATTGAATTCCTCAATTTCGCGCGTCACATTCCCCAAGTGGTCCCGTTGTATACAGCATCAGGTGCGCTCATCCCAATGAAGCCACGCTGCCTGAGATGCACTAGAAAGAAGGAAGAGAACTAAAAAGGGAGTCACCGCTTATGGACCACGACAGCGGGAGAGGACTACAACGCGCAGTCACTGCGATGGTACCCAACAAAATCCTACCTTTCTTTAACCCCCTGCCACTGCTGGCCCTGCTGTTGGGGCTGGCGCTCGGTCTCTTCGCCCTCCTCTGGATGATGAACCATCCTGTGGGACAGATAGCCGAGTTGCAGGTGGTCGCCGTCGCCACGATGGGAATCTTCGGCGCGGGACTCTATCGCCCCCTGCACGCCCGGCTCTTCACCGCGAAAGCGTATCAGATAGAGAGCGGCGCGAGCGGCGATGCAGCACTCATGCATCAACTTTACCGGGACTTGATGCAAACGCGCACCCCGGACGAGTCGAGCGTGCTGCTGGCGGCGGTACTGCAACGGATGGGCTTTCAGTCAGCGCTTCTATTGTGGGCCGAAGAAGAATGGCTCTCCTCGCAGAGCGAGTTCGGGGTGGTGCCTGCCTACGCGCGGCTGCACCGGAGCGGTTCCCTCGCCACACTCCTTTGCTCTGCCCCTGTTTTACAACCCAGAACCTCCCTGCTGCGCCTGCTCAACGAGAGCGAGATTCCTCAAGGAGAATCAGACTTGCTGTGGGCACCCTCAAGCCAATGGTGGCTGCCACTCGTTGGCCCCAATGGCTTGCGCGCCGTTCTGGTGTTGGGTAAGCATCAGGATAGCCGTCCTATTGAGGACAACGAGACCGATCTGCTGTTGGCGATGGTCGCCAAAGTCTCCGCCACTCTGGAAAATGCGCGCCTCCTGCGGCGCATAGGCACGACAACCCGCGTACTTGAAGAGACCCATCAGGCGATGGTGCGAACCCTCGTCGCCGCCATGCAGGTCCGCGACGACAGCACGAGCTACCATTGCAGGGCGCTGGCAACCTGGGCCGAGGGATTGGCGCGGCGGCTGGCCTTACCCAGCGAGGAGACCTCGATTATCCGGCTGGCAGCGCTGCTCCACGACGTAGGGAAGCTCGGCATCCCCGACGCCATCCTGCTCAAGCCGGGCGCGCTCACCGACGACGAATGGCGTGTCATGCGCGAGCACCCCGCCCTTGGCGAGGCGATTCTGGCCCCGGCTGAACACCTGTCGGCAGTCGCCCCACTCGTGGGCAGCCACCACGAACGCTGGGACGGCAGTGGCTATCCTCGCGGGCTGGCGGGGGAGGAGATTCCTCTGGGAGCGCGTATCATCGCCGTCGTGGATTCCTACAGCGCCATGACCTGTGACCGCGTCTACCGCGCAGCCATCAGCCACGAGGAGGCGATTGCCGAGTTGCGGCGCGAGGCGGGCAGGCTGTTCGACCCCCTCATCGTCCGCCACTTCGAGGAGTTGATGGCCGATGAGCCGGAAATAACCCCCGCCACCCCCACGCTCTAACAAAACGGCTCTACCCCCTCACAACAAAACCTCTCCCAATCCAGGGAGAGGTTTTTGCTTGCAGTAGCATCTATCCATATTGTTCCACGAAGTTCACATACATTGGTCTTAGCCCGGACGTACATCAAGTACGGTCTAGCTACATACATGTCATCCTGAACGAAGTGAATCTGCGAAGCGACCTTAAGGGGAGCCACCCAGCAAGGTTCATCCTTGAGGCGTTAACATGCTTTGCGTCCTTGACGACTTGCCTGAATCTGTAGGCCAACCTTGTGTACTCGTACATCTACCCGTTAAATGTACAGATACACAAGGTTAGCATACACGTTGGCCCAAGCACGAAGGGAGGGGAAACGTGCTAACGCTCTACGACAGGCATGTTGCTGGGTGGATCCCCTTAAGGTCGCTTCGCAGATTCACTTCGTTCAGGATGACAAGTAAGTAGCTAGACCTTACTTGATGTACCAGTGTGTGTTAACCTCGTGAAACAGTACAGTTAAATCCTGGTAAGACGCATTCAAGGTCGCTGGCGGGAGCGTGCGCTTCCAACATACCCGCCGTTTGCCGTTGGCGGTCATCGGTCGTTGGTCGTCAGTCGTCGCCCACAGAAAGAGCAGCCTCATGGAAGACAACACCTTCTACATCCTGAGCTACACGGGCTTCTGCCTCGCCTTCGTCCTTCCCTTCGGCTACCTTCTCTGGAAAAGCTCCCGCACGCCCAGAAAGTGAGGTTAGCCCAGCGTCGTCCCCCGGTTGCGAGGCTCCGCGTCGCCCGCGTCAGGGTCATCCGCGACGGGCTGGACACGGTAGCCAAGCCCCGCCAGAGCCTCCTCAATCGTCTCGACGGCTATGTCGCCCTCCCGGTACTCGATGACCACCTCACCGTTCGGGCCGACGTTCCAGGCCGTCACGCTCCTCAGTTGGTCAACCAGAGTCGAAAGCTGGCCCTCCGTCACGCCCGCCGGGTCGTCGGCGATAAATATGGCTCGTCCCATCAGTCCATTCTCCTCTATTGAAGGCTTGTCTCAGGGTCGGGGAAGCTGCATTCGCAGGTCGGGCAGGTAAAGGCCAAAGGGGAGCAGCGGCGCGGCCTCCGGCAGCCAGGGTTCGTCAAGCTCCAGTCGTCCCCGCACCCAGGCGGGTTGCGCCCTCGGCGTCCGCTCGATGAGCGCCCGCACGCTGTCGCCGTTGGGCAAGCACGCGGGCCACGTTCGCAGGGGCAGCAGGCGCGAGAGAACCTTCCCTAAGAGCGCACCTCTGGTGAACAGCCGTGCCCGCAGCGTCGTGTGACAGGGGCCGTCTCGCTCCTCGGAGGTCAGCCGCCTGCCAGCCACCTGAAACGTCATCTCGGTGGGGTACTTGGGCATCCCGTAGTATCCGCGCCCAATCTGGATGGTGAGCGGGCTGGTGGCGTAGATGCCCGGCACAAAGAAGCCGCGCTGGCGCATCGCGGCCACCACGTTCAATTCGTTGTACAGCACCACGTTCGGCCCGCCCATCACTCCATGCTCCCCCCCCTCGTCGTGGTAGCGAATCTCCTTGACGCGGCTGAACCACATGAACAACGGCGTCCTGCCGAAGATGGAGAGGAACGGCACGCTGGGATAGGCTTGTCGGAGCGGCGCGGTGGGGCAGAGCGCCGCCACGAAAATCATATCCGAGAGCAGGTCGAAGGGTGGCTGGTAATGCGCCAGGGGGTGCTCTGGCGTCGCCCCGGTCTCTATCGCCTCCTCGTCACTCGGCGAGAGGGAACGACTGGCGACTCCGGGCAAGGTGTCGGCCATTGCTAGCGCCGCTTGTTCCGCCGGGGAGGCGGCGTGGAGCGTTGCGGCTTCGTGTCCGCTATCACGATTGGCTCGTTCGAGAGGGAGCTTGGCGCGTCCAGGTGCGCCCCGCGATCCACCCCGACGCCGAGCCGTTCCACCAACTCACCGCCCAGCCACCCCGTCACCACGCTAACCCCCACGCCCAGAAACGAGGCGACCAGGGCGAAGGCACTCGGAATGTAATCCTCGGTATTGCTCCGCAGGAACCAGCTCAGGAGGAACAGAACCAGCACGACGGCGTTGCCTATCCCGTGCCACTGGCCGACGGACTTCGCGCTCGTTCCGTTCGGAATGGCCGCCCAATCCCAGAAGCCGAAGATGGACGCGACAACGCCCCCAATAATGCCCGCGAGAATCATCCAGTACGCGACGGTGGCGAAGGTAGCGTCATTCGTGACGAGGTAGGCCACGTCGAAGATGACCCCCGTTGTAAGAAGCCCCAGAGGAAAGACAATCAGCAGGGGATGCAGGGCGTGTCCGGCGAGTTGGGCTTTGCTTTCCATAAACTATCCCTCCGCGTATCAGTAGACGGCCACGTAACCACAACAGGGCAGGTGTTAGGTAAGGGCAGGTCTCCCTATAGTAAGACCTGCCCCTATGCGACACTATGAACTACGTCACTCCTGGCTAGGTGAGGGTCACTCCATCCATTGCCGCTTCCAGCAGGTCGCGGCTCAACCCCTTCACCTTGCTCGCCATCTCCTCTTCCTCGCGCAGGTTCTCTTCCAGCAGCGCGGCGACCTCCGGCTGGGCCAGCATGTTCGCCTTCTCGATAAGCCCGCGATACGCCGCAATCTCGTAGTTCTCCAACTTGTTCGACGCGCTCAAGTCGTAGGCGAGTTGCAGGGTAGCCGAGGCGTGCTGCTTGAACAGTTCGCGCTCCTCGATGAACCCCTCGATGGTGAGGCAGGTCACCTCTCGCGGCTCCTCGCCCAGCAGTTCAAAGCAGCGCTTAAGGTTGTGAATCTGCTCGTTCGTCTCGCGGTTGTGCTCCTGAAAGGCAACCTTGATAGCGCCAGCCGGGGATTCATCCACCAGTTGCGGGAGGAGTTGGGCTAGCTGCTGCTCCGCGTTCAGGACGCCGGAGAGTTCATGCAGGAAGAGATATTCAACCTGATCGGCTTGCATCGGTGCATTCCTTTCTTTGGACGCTACATCGTCACTCATAACGTTTTTGTAAGTAGCAGACACAGGGGCCAATAAGCGAGCGTTCCGGCCCCTCTTTATGCTGCTGTTGCGAGGGAAGCGGAAGCAATAGGCGTGCCGCAACGGACCTTTGAATGAGGTATGGAACCTGCTTCATAGCCGTACTGTTCCACGAGGTTAACACGCGTTGGTACATCAAGTAAGGTCTAGCTACAGCCATGTCATCCTGAACGAAGTGAATCTGCGAAGCGACCTTAAGGGGATCCACCCAGCAACACGCCTAGCGTAGAGCGTTAGCACGGTGCGTCCTCCCTTCGTGCTTGGGCCAACATGTATGTCAACTAGCCAGTCATGCTCAAAAGGATTCGCACAGAGATGGAGGCACTATGGCAACGGACGATGGCGGACGGCGAGGCACGAGCGATTCGGGAAGCCTCATGACTGACGGATTGACAGGAGAGGGGCCGAGGCAGCGCGACGCGGGAGGCGATGTCGTGCGCGACGGCCTACTGGATGTTCCCGAAGGTGGCCGCGACAACGTGGACGGCGGCGCGCATAGTGGCGCAGTCGGTGGAGAGAAGGGAGCCATCGCCGTCACGATGGCTGGCGAAACCACGCGCGGCTACGTGGCTCAAGATTCATTCGTGGAGCCGAACAGCCCCGACGCCATCGCCGAGGAATACGAGGGGTAATAAGGGCGAGGTGCAGGGGAGGGAGAAATCCTGACCCTTGTCATTCCAAATATAAAGGGGAGGTCTCTGCATGACGCGGAGACCTCCCCCTCGGTGTAAACCCTGAAAAGCAGACTTTGGTCGTAAGCGGTCGTCGGTCGTCGGTCGTCCGCCGTCCGCCGTCAGTGCCGCCCCAGATTAATCGGCTCCGTATCGTACTCGGCGGCGAGGTGCGCGAGTTGGTTCAGCACCCAACCCTGCGCCTCCTCTTTCGACGCGAACCCGCCCTCGATGAGCGAGGAGGCCGCGTCCGGGTGAACCATGGCCTGCCACTCCTCGTCCGAAAGCGGGTGGACGATGCCCTGACGGGGGCCAACCTGACAGCGCAGCCATCCCTCGCGCGCCTGCGGACGCCAGAAGGGCACTCTCGCGTCCATGCGCTCGCCCGTCAGCGCCTGCACGTCCTGAGCGGAGACGTGCCGCCACTGCGGATAGGCGAAATGCGTGCCCAGCCATATCACGATGATGCGGTTGTACTCTCCCTGCGCGCTGTACGGGCTGTCAGGAGGGTAATGGCTGACGAGCGTCAGGCGGCGCGGGTTCAACTGGTAGCGGTCTACCAGCGCCGTGCCGAGGTGCTGGATGGCGTTGGGGATGGTCGCCCCCGTGTTGCCCGGCACCTCGCTGACGACGGCAACCACCGCGTGCAGGCGCTGGTAGAGCCGCAGCCAGCAGCGGCCACGCTGCCGACGATCATCGTAGTAGGTGAAGATTGATTCATAAGCAGGCATCTGTATAACGTCCAACATCCACCGCCATTCAAATGCAACAGACTTTCACCGCCCCCTGAGCGAGTATCGTACCAGCAGGGAACAATGAAGAAGCTCCTTGCCTCCCGAATCATGTCAACTTGCTTCCAAACACAAAAGCGTTATGTCAACTAAGGCCTACCTGTACAGGGTTCTCAGGTAGGCTTTGGTAGGCCGTACTTCACATAACGCTATCCCCCACCTGTGCCCACCCCTTGCACGCCTCTTCGCCCTTCTCGCCTTCAGCCCTCAACCCTTGCAGTTACCCAGTTAGAAGTAGGCACGCTT
>DASVVH010000365.1:0-2901 GCA_036386615.1 Ardenticatenaceae bacterium | reverse complement strand
CCCGGGCGCTTGCTGGCGGTGGCCGCGCTGCCTTTGGCGCTGCTGGCGGGCAGCGCCGCGCCCCTCCTCGCTCCCGGTGACGAGCCGATGGCTCCGGGCCTCGTCCTGGCCGGGCTTCTGGTGATTGGGACCAGCCTGGGCTATACTCAACCGCAGACAACGCCGCCGAACCCGCGCGACGAGACGCAGCAGACGTGGCGTGACTACGAGGCGAAGCACCCCGACATGGTAGCAATGGTCGCGCAGACGCGGGTGCAGCCCACCAACTCACCCATGCTCGCCGCGCTGGACGCCAACGAGACGCCGCAACGTTTCGAGGCGGTCACGCCCGGCGTCGTGGTGGAGCAACTTCATGCAGGGGGCGGCAGTGGCCGCGCGCGTGTCGTGGCAGAGCAGCCCGGCACTGTGCGCTACCTGACCTACTGGTATCCCGGCTGGTCGGCCACACTGAATGGAGAGCCAATCGAGGTGCGAACCGACGGCAGCGAGCTTGGACTCATGCAGGTGGACGTTCCGGCGGGCGAGCACATTCTCGCCTTCCGCTTCGGCGACCCGCCCCTGCGCCGCGCCGCGAACACCGTCTCGCTCGTGAGCTTGCTTGGCCTGACGGGCCTCGTCGCGTGGGCCGCGTGGCAGAAATGGAGCACCGCGTGAAGGGTCGCCTGCTGACGCTTCTCAAGGTACTTGTTAGCGTCCTTCTCATTGTGATATTGTTCCAGCGTGTAGACTTTGGCGAGGTGTGGGCCACACTGAGTGGGGCCAACCTGGGGCTGGTGTCGCTGGCGATGCTCATCTACGGGGGCGCGGTGGCGAGCAATGCCGTCAAATGGGGCGTACTCTTGAAGGCGCAGGGCGTTCACGCGCCGTTGAGCAGCCTGCTGCGCCACACCTTTGTCGGCGTCTTCTTTAACAATTTCCTGCCCTTTCTTGGGGGAGATGTGGTGCGCGGCTACGGCCTCGTGCGGGAGACGGCGAACACCGCCAGTGTCGCTATCTCCGTCCTCGTAGACCGCATCGTTGGGCTGCTAGTCTTTGCCAGCGCGGGCACGCTGGCTGCCCTGCTCGCCGTGCAAGTCTCCGACGCGAACGACGCCGCGTTGGTGGCGCTGGCGCAGGCAGGGCTGGTGGTAACGGTGGGGCTGGGCGTCGCCTTCGCGCTGATGCTCAGTGGGCGGATGCGCCGCCTGGCGGAGCGCGTAGTAGGGTTCATTCCTCTGCTGCGGCCCATCCTGCCGCTCGTGGTCAAGCTCTCCACCGCCGTAGGTGCCTACCGCCGCCAACCCAGAGCGCTCTTCGTGGCCTACTGCGTCGGGATGGCGACGATTGGCCTCTCCAACGTGGTGAACTGGCTGCTCTTCGAGGCCATCAGGACGGACGTCTCCCTGCTGCACGTCTCGATTTTCAACCCGATTGTTGGGTTGACGATGGCCCTGCCGATTTCGATAGCGGGGCTGGGCGTCAACCAGAGTGTTTATCCCTGGCTGTACGGGCTGGTGGACGTGGCGGCGGCACCCGCCGTCGCCGCCTCCCTCCTGATGCAGCTAACCATTGCCGTAACGAGCATACCCGGCGGGCTGCTGTGGGCCGCCGGACGCCAACGCGTGACTCCTATAGCGCCCACAGCCCAGCCGAGCGATAGTTGATAGATTCTGGGGCCTGCCTCCAGAAAGGAAGTTTCTGATGGATATTCGACGTGTTCTACTGGTTCAACCCTACCGCGATGGCCGCGTTCTCGGCAAGGCGCGCGGCGCGCCCTACACCCTCATGCGAATGGCGTCGCTGCTGCCCGAAGAGCTGCCCGTCGAGATTTGGGACGAGAACCTCGGCCCGCTCGACTACAGCAGCGTCGGCCCCAACGATTTCGTCGGCATCACGAGCATGACCTTCACCATTGACCGCACGCGGGAGATTGCCGAGGAGATGCGGCGGCGCGGCGCGACGGTGGCCGTCGGCGGCACCCACTCGACGCTGATGCCCGACCACGTTGCCGAGTTCGCGGATGTGGTCTCGGTGGGCGAGGGCTATCGCACCTGGGGGCAGATGATTCAGGACGCGATGGACGACCAGCTCAAGCCGCGCTACACGGACGAGGTGTGGAGCACGCTCCAGGGCGTCAAGCCGCCAAGCGAGCGCGTCATCAACATGGTGGACGAGCACCGCAACTACTGGACGCCCTACCTGGAAATCACGCGAGGCTGCCCCCGCGACTGTGACTTCTGCACCGCCATCCGCGTCTCCGGGCGCATCATGCGCCACCGCCCGGTGGATGAGGTTATCGAGGAGATTCAGCGCCGTGGCATCACGCGCTTCGGCGTCACGGACGACAACTTCGGCCTGAACTTCCGCACCGCGCCCGAATACCTCGAAGAACTCTTCAAGAAGATGGAGAAGCTGCCCCTGCAAAGCTGGAACGCGCAGGGCGAACTCATCGTCGCGCAGTATCCCGACCTGCTGAAGCTGGCGCGCAAGGCCCACATGGACAAGATGTTCATCGGCTTCGAGTCCATCAACCCCGACAACAAGGGATCGCTGGGCGGCAAGACCAAGGCCCATGCACAGCAGATTCGAGAGGTTGTTCGCAAGATTCATGACGCGGGCGTTGGCGTGGTCGGCCTCTTCGTCACGGGCTTCGACCACGACACCCCCGCCAGCTACGAGGCGATGTGGGACTTCCTCAAGGACACGGAACTGGATGGCATCAGCCTGACAGTGCTGACACCCTTCCCCGGCACGCCCTTCCGCCAACTCTGCGAGGACGAGGGTCGCCTGCTCGATGTGCCCTGGAAATACTACGACACCGCGCACATCACCTACAAGCCCAAGCTGATGACGGTGGAAGAGATGCACAAGGCGTATAGCTGGCTCGTTCGTAAGGCGTACAGCCCCTACCAGATTACCCGG
>DASVVH010000364.1:0-3037 GCA_036386615.1 Ardenticatenaceae bacterium | reverse complement strand
CCGTGGGTTGCTTGGGTTCGCAGTGCCGCAGGCGACCTGAAACCCCATGCCATTCATGTCGTGCGTCACCGTCAAAGCCTCTGTTGTCCCGACGCCCCTGTAATACGCCACATGAGGGAGCGTGGTCGGGTCATTCGAGAGTCCTAAAGAGACCGTCAACTGTGGGCTAAAGCCTGGGGGTGCCGCAGCGTAGACGCTTTGGAAGTTCACATAGCACGCGTCCTGGGCGGGAATGGGCTGATAGCAGTACAACCCCTCCACATCGACGGCGAAGCCTTCAACGGCTTCAGGCTCCTGCGCGCGGGCCACGTCCAACCCACCCCACAAGAGTAGCGCAAGACCGACAGCGAGAGTGAGCGGAACCAGGATACGACGCATGAGGCACGTCCTTTCTGCTGCGTGGGCAGCGGTGCGTCAGAGGGGGTGCGGCGAGGGTGTAAAGCTGACGACTGTTGAGGGCTTGATTATCGTGCCCGCTATCCAGGGCGTCAAACAGCAAAGACGCCGCATAGCCATGTCCTCCTGTCGCCACACCCGCCACGTCGCGGGCCATGTGGCAGCGATGCAGCGCAGCAAAAGGGTGACAGCCCCCCATTCGAGGAGAGGGGTCTAAGACGATTCAGGTTATTGGCACTCCTGGTCATCCTACGGCTGTAGCTCTGCCTCAATGTAGGTGTACGCGCCTTGGGGAAGCTGGGTGATGGGGAAGGGGGAGTGGCGGAGCATGCCGAGGGCCTTGGTGTTCTCGTTGCGGATGAGGGCGGTGAGCCTGCGGACGCCCGCCGCCTGGGCCTGTTGCGCGATGAAGAGGAGCAGGGTGGTGCCGATGCCCGTGCCGTGCAGGTCGTCGCGGACGGAGACGGCAGCCTCGGCCTCGCCGGGCGGGAGGTGTCTGTACCGCGCGACGGCGATGGGGGCGTTGGGCTGGCCGGGCAAATCGGCGAGGGCGACCCACGCCGCGCCCTCGGAAGGGGCGAGGGTGACAATGGCCTCGGCTCCTTCCAGCACTTCGCTGGGGTCGGGGTCGTCGAGGTGGCGCTGGAAGCGGAGAAAGCGGCTGCGCGGCCCCAGGTGCGCGAAGAGGTCCACGAGGAGAGGGGCGTCCTCAGCGCAGACGGAGCGCACGCGGACCTCAAGGCCCGCCTTCGTGTGAAAGGTATGAACCGCCTCGTCCATTGTACCGCACCCCCGCATGAGCCGGACGCACGCCGAACCGCGTGAGGCCATTATAACAGCAAAGGCGGACTTTCGTCCGCCCCTGCTGCACAAGAATTGGGTTGAGGTGCTACGTGGTTTGCCGCCGGGCCAGCGCCAGCAGGCCGAGCGCGAGGGTGAGGCCGACGAGCGCCACCGCGCCGATGCCCAAGGGCGAGGTGGACGTGGTGCCAAGCGCGTCAAGCGTGACGGCGGTGGGGCTGGTGGAGGTGAGGCGGTAGACCCTGCCGGTGGTGCCAGCGGGGCCAGCGGTGTCCGTCGTGAGGGCGTATAGCTCGCCGCGCAGGTCTTGCCCCAGGCCGAGCAGGAAGTGGCCGAGGGCACCGTTGGGCCGCTCCGGGAATGCTACCTCTTCCCAGGACCACAAGCCCACTCCCGATTCCGGGGGCGTTGCGGCGTAGATGGAGCCGTCGGGCGTGGCGAAGCCAGTGCTCCAGTCACCGAAGATGAGGACGCCCTGCCATTCCGGCAGCGCGGTGCCCCGGTAGACGTTGGCACCTACCGCGACGACGCCACCCTCCGCGTGCGTGTACTCGACGATGGGGTCAATCAAGGGGTCGCCTTCGGGGTCGGTGTCCGGGCAGTCGGCGGGCGGTGTGTCCGGGGTCGCGGTGGAGAAGCAGTGCGTGGCCTCCTTGACGTTCCACCCGTAGTTACCGCCGTTCTCCACGATGCTAATCTCCTCGTAGAGGTTCTGACCCGCGTCGGCGACGAACAGTTGGTGCGTTCCCGCCATGTCGAAGGAGAAGCGGTACGGGTTGCGGAAGCCGTAGGCGTACTGCTCGGTGAAGTCGGTCAACTCGCCAACGAAGGGGTTGTCCGCCGGGATGCCGTAGGGATCGCCGCTGTCCACGTCAATCCGAAGGATGCTGCCGAGAAGGTTCTGCTCGATGTCCTGACCGTTGCCGCCCGCGTTCGGGGCGTACCAGTCTTCGACGTGGCCGACACCCACGTCGTTCCCAGCCCCGCCATCGCCGAGGGAGATGTAGAGGTAGCCATCCTGTGGGCTGAAAGCGACGGTGCCGCCATTATGGTTCCCCTGCGGCTGGTCAACGTAGAGCAGAACCTGCTCCGAGGCTGTGTCCGCCACGTTGGGGTCGCTATCGGAGACCTGGAACTCCGAGATGTGGCTGGTGTGGTTCCAGTCATCGGGAGCTTCCGGGCGGAGGGGAGCGCTGTAGTAGACAAAGAAACGTCCATTCGTGGCGTACTCCGGGTGGAAGGCGAGGCCGAGCAGGCCGCGCTCATCGTAGCCCGGGTTGAGCGGCACCATGCGGTCAGCGATGTTCAGGAAGGGCGTGGCGAGTCTGGGGCCGTCGGTCGGCTTAATCCAGATCTGGCCCGTCTGGTCCACGATGAAGAGGCGTCCGCTATTATCGGGGGCCTCAATGAGCGATACAGGATGGGTTAGCCCTTCGGCGACCAGTTCAAGCCTGGCGGTAGGGGCCGTGCCCTCGCCCGCCGCGCGGGCGGTGTGGGATGGCGCGAGGAGCAGCGTCGCTATAGCAGCGAGGAGGACGAATCCCAGCGAGAGGAGCGCAAGACGGATGCGTTGAGGCATGACGTAATCCTTTCAGGTTTCCGGTGCCGGATGTAGCATCCAGCAGAGTGGCCGAGGTTAGCAAAGCGGTAAAACGAGGCGGTTCACGGTAGCTTTGTTATAGGTGGCACCTCCTCCACTGGCTATCTGTACGGACACACAATGCTGACATACAGGTTGGCCCAAGCACGAAGGGAAGGCGAAACGTGCTAGCGCTCTACGCCAGGGGTGTTGCTGGGTGGATCCCCTTAAGGTCGCTTCGCAGATTCACTTCGTTCAGGA
>DASVVH010000363.1:0-9152 GCA_036386615.1 Ardenticatenaceae bacterium | reverse complement strand
GGTCCCATCCCCACGCCTTCGGGTCGCCCACGCCCACCGTATCAATGTGGCTGTCGTAGACCAGCGTGCGCGGGCCGCTCCCAATCTCGCCCACGATGTTCCCCATCGAGTCGAACCACACCTTCTCGAAGCCCAGGCGGCGCATCTCCTCCGCCACGCGTTCGCCCACCGGGCCAATCTGCGACTCCATCGAGGGGATAGCGCACAACTCGCGCAGGAAGCCTGTCAACGTGTCACGGTGCGCCTCGACCCGCGCCTGAAGCTCCCCGATAATCTCAGCCGAAACAGCCATGCTTAACCTCGCTTGTCAGATGTTAGATGCTCAGGAAGAAGAGAGAGTAACCGACCATGTAGACGATGAGCAGGGCAGTCGCCCTCTGCACCGTCAGGAACCGCCCAGCGTAGGCCGCGCTGGCAAGCCCGACCGACAGAACCACCGCGCCCGCCAGTGGAATCTCGTACAGCCCGCGCTGGCTGCTGCCCCTTAGGAGGTGGTACACCACCGTCTGCCGCTCCTCCGACACCGCCAGGCGCGGGCCAACCAGTTCACCCGGATGGCGCAGCAGGTAGCCGAAGTTCTCTAGCTGGTAGGCGAACCCCAACGGTGCCCCGTGCCCGTAGACGTCGGCGGGGAACTTGTTCTGCTCGTAGGTGTGCAACAGCGTCAACCCATGAAGCATGAGCGCCGCCGCCAACCCCGTGATGAGCACCCGCGCCGCCCGGTTGGTCCACGCCCCTCGCATCAGCGTGACGAAACCAATCGCCGCGACGGGCAGCGTCTCGATGAAGTAGCGCGCTCCGAAGCCGCCGCCGCTGTACCAGTCGCCCCACCGCCCCAGCACGTAAAGGTAGGCACCCACGTACAGCAGGAGCGCGAGCCGGAGCGGTGCGGGCCGCACCCGCGCCAGCCCCCCCAAGCCCATCAGGACGAACGGTGCCCAGTATAGCAGCCCACGATTCGTGTGGAAGAAGAGATTGAGCAGGTTCCTGGGCAGCAGCCCCGTCGTAAACCCTTGCGACGGGAACACCAGCCACGAGCCGTGCGTTTGATACCACAGCGCGAACTGGGGCAACAGCACCAGCCCGAAGCCCACCGCGAACCCCAGAAGTTGGACCATCAACCGCCGCGCCTCTGTCCGCTCACCCGCCCTTGCCAGCGTGAGCAGTTGCCAGCCGAAGAGCGTCAGGGGCACGATAGCGATGAGGACGCTTGCCCACCGCGTTACAGCGTTCAGCCCCGTCAACGTGCCCAGAATGAGACCACTCCGCCCCAGCTCCAACCGCCCCTGAGCGGCCATCACGCACGCCAGCAGCAGCGCCGCCGAGGCAAGGAAACTGGTACTGTGCGCCATTATTGGCTGCCTGAACACGTAGAAGAAGAGCGGGCTGGCGACCAGAACGAGAACCGCCGTCAACGCCGATAGGTTGCGCGGTGCGAACAGGCGACATAGGCGGTAAAGAACCAGCAGCCCCACCAGCCCGTAGAGCGCCGAGCCGCCCGCCACCGCCGCGATGTAGGACGCGCCGAAGCCATCTGTGGGGCCTGAAGGGTTCGCCAGCCGCGCGTAGAGATGCGCCGCCACGAAGAAGGGTGCCCAGAGCACCGAGGGGCCAACGGGCCACACGCTCGGCTGCAAGCCCCGCGCCGTCCGCAGCGTGACCCCGTTCGCAGGAATCGTCTCATCGCTCCAATCAAAGTTCCCGTCAATGATAGGCGAGCGAAGTTGGGCGTAATAGAACGAGGGGTCCCACAGCCAGTTGTCGGTTGGCCCGAAGAAGTGCAGCGCCAGCAGGAAGGCCACCACACCCAGCAGAAAAGGCGCAACCTTGCTCCAATCCCGCTCTCGCGCGGGCGTCTCGGCGCGGCCCACCGCCATAGCGGGCGGGCGCGAAAGCTCCTGTCTCATGGTATGGCTACTGCCCTCGCTCTTCGCGGTAAAAAGGAAGGCCAAGCGCGGCGGGCGCGCCGACAGCGCGGGAGACCTTCTCGTACACCGTAATAGCGACCATGACGAGGATGGTGAAGAGATAGGGCAGCATGTTCAGGAACGAGGCGGGGATGGTCGTGCCCGCCGCCTGCATCCGAAACTGAATCGCGTTGATGCCGCCGAAGAGCAGCGCCCCCACGACGGCGCGGCCTGGGTCCCACAGCGCGAAGATGACGAGCGCGACAGCAATCCAGCCGCGCCCGCCCGTTAGGTTCTCCGTCCAGCCGGGGGTGTAAGCCAGCGAGAGGTGCGCCCCGCCCAGCCCCGCCAGTGCCCCGCCCAGCAGCGTGTAGAGGTAGCGAATCCGCGCCACGTCTAACCCCATTGCATCGGCGGCGCGGGGGTTCTCGCCCACCGCGCGCAGGTTCAGGCCGGGTCGCGTCCGGTAGAGATAGAAGGAAGCGAGCGGGACGAAGAGGTAGAGCGCGTATGTTAGCGCGTCCTGGTTGAACAACGGCTCACCCACGACGGGAATCTCGCTCAGGTACGGGAGGGCAACGCGGCTGAGCTGCGGCCCCCGCAGCCCGACGAGCGGAGCGCCGCCCGGCCCCAGCCGTTGCCCCAGAAAGGACGAGAGGCCGATGCCGAAGATGGTCAGCGCCAGCCCGCTCACCACCTGATCCGCCCGCAGGGTGATGGTCAGAAAGCCGTGTATCGCCGCAATCCCCGCGCCGACGAGCAGCGCCACCAGAACGCCCGCGACGGCGCTGCCCGAATGATAGGCCGCCGCGAAGCCGCTCATCGCGCCCATCAGCATCATTCCCTCGATGCCCAGGTTCAGAATGCCGGAGCGCTCCGCAAATATCTCGCCAATCGTCGCGTAGAGCAGTGACGTTCCCGCGCGGATGGCGATAATGAGAATAGAGGTTAGAAGCGTCAGGTCCAAGAAACGTCCCTCATTTAGAGTTGCCGCCGTCCATTTTGCATTTGCTCTTCACCTTCTGCAAACACTCAGGCGCTCCGCAGTTGACAGCCGCTCGGCGCGTGTACCGTGGTTGCCGTTTTCGTCCTTCGTCCTCCGTCCTCCGTCCTCCGTCTACCGTCTACCGTCCACCGTCTACCATCCCCTCCACAGGCTCATCTCCCGGCCCCCATAGCCAGTAAGTGAAGAAACCCGCCGCGCCGACCGCGAAGCCCCCGTAGAAGGGCAACCGAGGCGCAATCATCCACAGCCAGCCGCCCACCAGCGCCGCCGGAAAGACGGCGAGACCCCGAACGAGGTAGTACAGCCCCACCGCGCGCCCCCGCGACGCTTCGCGTGAGAGGTCCACGATGAGCGCCTTGCGCGCAGGCTCGCCAATCTCGCGCAGCCCCGCCAGCACGAAGGCCAGCACCAGCCAGGAGGTGTTCGCCGCCCGCGCCAGCACGAGCGGGTACAGCGCGAAGAACGCGAAGGTTAGCAGCACGAACGGCTTGCGATTCATCCGGTCGGACAGCCTGGCGATGGGTAGGTAGACCAGCGTCGCCGCCACCATCTGAATGCTCGTCAGCCACCCGAACTGCACCGCGTTCCCGCCCAGAACGTTGATGACGTACAGGATGACGAACACCTTCGGAACCCCCTCGGCCCACCGCGCCAGAATATCCGCCACCAGCAGCCGCTTCAGGTGTGGGTCCATGCCGCGCCAGAGCGTGCTCAACCGCTCGCTGTCCCGCTCCGGCGCGGCCTTTTCCACGTAAAAGCGCCGCACCATCCAGATACCCACCAGCGCCAGCGCGATAGTCACCGCAAGCCCCACCCGCATCCCCGCCGCCAGCCCAAGCGAGGCGATGAGCAGGCCGCCGAGCGGCGGGGCCAGCACGATAGGCACCCGCTTGAGCGTGGATTGCACCCCGAAACCCATCGCGCGGCGCTCCTGGGGCAGGTTGTCCCCGATGATGGCGAAGATGGCGGGCAGCGTCAGGCTGCTCCACGCCATGACGAAGAGCGTGCCCACCAGAATCCACTGCCAGCCCGGCGCGACGAGATAGAGCGCGTAGCCGACGATAGCCAGCGCCGCGAAGAGCACCAGCGCCGCGCGCCTGCCCAGGCGGTCCGCCAGCCACCCGCCGGGATACTGGTACACCGCGTCCAGCAAATCTCTCAGCGTCCCATATAGCGCGATGGCCCACGCGCTCGCCCCCAGCACCTCCAGGTACTTGGGCACGAAGCGCATCCACAACTCCTCGCCCATGCTCAGGACCAGCACCGCCCCCAGCATGACCACAATGTTGCGCTCCAGCCCCAGCGCGGCGCGCAACCGGACCATCAGGGAAGGAGAATGCGCCTCGTTCATAGTAGCCCTTCTCAGGAGCGCACACTTCTAACGTGCCCCTGGTCTGCCGTACTTTTCAAATCCCCTTGCGTCTTTGCGCCTTTGCGTTATGCCGTTAGCGGTCGTCGGTCGTCGGTCGTCGGTCATCGGTCATCGGTCGTCAGTCGTCAGTCGTCTCTCCACCCGCATCATCCCGCCACCAGCAGCCCATACGCAACGCCCAACGCCGCGCACAACGCGAGCGTCGGAAGCATACCGATTTTGAAGCGGAACAGCGCGAGAAACGCGACCACCGCTATAGCGAGTGACGCCACGTCCAGCGTCTGCCACTCCGGCACGTACAGGCGCACAGGCCCTATCTGCCGCTCTCCCACAGTGCCGAAGAGCGTGTGCAGCGAGAACCAGACCGCCAGATTCAGGATGACCCCCACGACGGCAGCGGTAATCGCCGAGAGCGCGCTGCTCAGGAGCCGGTTGCCCCGCAGGTACTCGATGTACGGCGCGCCCAGGAAAATCCATAGGAAGCAGGGAGTATACGTCACCCATGTCGTCACGATGGAGCCGAGAACCCCCGCCAGCATCGGGTCCAGCGTGCCGGGGTTGCGGTAGGCCCCCATAAAGCCGACGAACTGCACCACCTGAATCAGCGGCCCCGGCGTCGTCTCGGCCATGCCCAGGCCGTCCAGCATCTCGCCGGGGCGCAGCCAGCCGTAGGTGCTCACCGCCTCCTGCGCGATGTAGGCCAGCACCGCGTAGGCTCCGCCGAACGTCACCACCGCCGTCTTGCTGAAGAAAACCGCTTCAGAGACGAGCACGTTACCCCTGCCCAGCGTCGCCCACAGAATCGCCACCGGACCCAGCCAGAGCGGCAGCCACACCGCCAGCACCCGCGCGGCGCGCCCCATCGAGGGCCGCGCCTGCTCCACCAGTGCGTCGCCAATCGCCTGCGTTCCGGTGGGGCCGCTCCCCTGCGCCGCGTGCGGGTTCGGCACCGCGAACCATCCCGGCGCGAACCGCCCACCGAAGTAGCCCATCACCCCCGCGCCGAGGACGATGAGCGGAAACGGCACGTCGAAGAAAAAGATTCCGACGAAGGCCAGCGCCGCTAACCCCACCATTACCCGGTTCTTGAGCGCCCGCCTGCCGATGCGTATCACCGCCTCGACCACGACAGCCATGACGGCGGGTTTCAACCCGAAGAAAAGCGCCTCCACGAACGTCACGCCCTGAAAGCCCGCGTAGAGGATGCTCAGAACGAGAATGGAGACGAACCCCGGCAGCACGAACAGCGTGCCCGCCACGATGCCGCCGCGCGCCCGGTGCAGCAGCCAGCCGATGTAGATGGCGAGTTGCTGCGCCTCCGGGCCGGGCAGCAGCATGCAGTAGTTCAGCGCGTGAAGGAAACGGTTCTCGCTGACCCACTGCTTCTCTTCCACCAGAATCCGGTGCATCACCGCTATCTGGCCCGCCGGACCCCCGAAGCTGAGGAGCGCCACCCGCACCCACACCCGCAGCGCCTCTCGAAAGCTAACCGTGTGTGCTGAAGCGGCGGGCGGGCCTGTTTCAAGCGCCTGAACCTTGCTTTTCATGAGCCAGGTTACGCGCTCTGCGTGGCCTCTGTGGCCTCGCGGAGCAGGCGCAGGCGGTACTGCGTGAAGATGTCGCCCGCCAGCACGAAGAAGAAGATAATCCCCTGCAACACCAGCGCGACGGAGGCGGGCAGCCCCATCGAAATCTGTATCTGGTCGCCCCCCACCAGCAGCACCGCCAGCGCGAACGCTACGAGCAGCACCGCCCAGGGGTTCAGCCGCGCCAGCCACGCCACGATAATCGCCGTGAAGCCGTAGCCCAGCGTCAGCCCCTGTTGCAGGCGGTGCGAGATGCCCGCCACCTCAGCCATGCCCGCCAGCCCCGCCAGCCCCGCGCTCAAAAACATCACCAGCAGCATGTTCCGCCGCACCGAAACGCCCGCGTAGCGCGCCGCCACCGGGTTCGCGCCCAGCAGCCGCACCTCGTAGCCCCAGCGCGTGCGCGTCAGCCCGAACCAGATGAGGAACGCCGCCAGCAGCGCGAAGGCCAGCCCAAAATGAACCCGCCCGAAGAGGCGTGGCAGCCACGTATAGGCCGGGAAGAGCGCACTGCCCGGAAAGCCGAAGCCCGCCGGGTCTTTCCAGGGACCGTAGAAAAGGTGCTCGATCCACGCGATGGCGATGTAGTTCAGCATCAGCGTTGTGATAATCTCGTTCACGTCCAAATACGCCTTCAGCGCGGCGGGAATCAGCCCCCACAGCGCGCCCGCCACGAAGCCGCCCGCGACCATCAGGGGGAGCCACGCCCCCTCAGGCATCCAGGGCGCGGCAGGTGGCCCGAACAGGGCGATGCCCGACGCCGCGAACGCTCCCATCGCCAACTGCCCCTCCGCCCCGATGTTCCAGAAGCGCATCCGAAAGGCCAGCGATACCGCCAGCCCCGTCAGCATCAGCGGAATCGCCTTCACCAGCGTCTCGCCCACCGCGTAGGAGCTACCCAGCGCCCCCGCCAGCATCGCGCGGTAGGTCGTGAACGGGTTGGCTCCCACCGCCGCCAGCAGCAGCGCGCTCGTGACGAAGGCCAGCACCAACGATAGCCCGCGCACCAGAAGGGAGCGGCGCAGGGAGGTGTCGAGTCGTTTTTCCAGAACCAATCGCATGTCGGGAGTGTACGAGGGGACGCCAAAATCGTAAAGTGGATGGCAAGCCCTCGCAGTAAGGGCCTCGTGAGGATTCCAGCCTGGCCTTCGCTCAACAGCAAAGGCTTTTTGCTTCGCAGTCTACATAGATTATGCTCTCGCCGGAAGTACACGATGCAGGCTCAAGACCTGTTCAAAGCTGGACTCTAATCCAAGTGAAGATGAGGCCGCAAGCCCATCTACGACCTCCCGCCCAAATTCGCCCCGCCGCAGAGGCGTACCGAGAGTTGATAAAGGAGTTCGCCTCGATGACCATCATCCCGCACGCTGGCTTTCTCGGAATCCTCTAAAGGAGTCTGGTATGTCCATCCAACCTTATGTCGAGACGAACCAGGAGCGCCTCATCGCGGAGCTAGCCGACTACTGCGCCATCCCCAGCGTCGCCGCCGAGGGGCGCGGCATCGCGGAGGCGAGCGCCTGGGTTGCCGCGCGGCTGCAAACCCTCGGCGCGCGGGTCGAAATCCTGCCCACCGCGGGGTCGCCCGTCGTCTACGCGGAACTCGGCCCCGCCGACGCGCCGCGTACCCTCCTCATCTACAACCATTACGACGTGCAGCCCGCCGACCCCTACGACCTCTGGCACAGCGACCCTTTCACCCTCACGGAGCGCGATGGCAACCTCTACGCGCGCGGCACCGCCGACAACAAGGCCAACTTCCTCAGCCGCGTTCACGCCATCGAGGCGTGGCAGGCCACGCGCGGCGCGCTGCCGCTTCGCGTCCGGTGGGTCATCGAGGGCGAGGAGGAGATTGGCAGCCCCAACCTCACCCCCTTCGCCGAGCAGGAAGGCCATCGCTGGGCCGACTCCGACGGCTGCTTGTGGGAGGCAGGCTACAAGAACGAGAACGAGCAGATGCAACTCTACTCCGGCCTCAAGGGCATCGCCTACTTCGAGCTACGCGCCTACGGAGCCAATGCGGACAAGCACTCCTCCTTCGCCACGCTCCTCCCGAACCCGGCGTGGCGGCTCGTCTGGACGCTAGATACCCTCAAGGCACCTGACGAGACCATCCTCATCGAGGGTTTGATGGAGCACGTCGCCGCGCCCACCGAGGCCGAGCGCCGCTATCTCGCGCAGATTCCCTTTGACGACGAGGCGCTGCGCCGCACGCACGGCGTCGAGGGATTTGTCACGGGCGTCACCGGATACGATGCCCTGCTGCGTCACCTCTACCAGCCCACCTGCACCATCTGCGGCATCCAGAGCGGCTACACCGGACCCGGCGGCAAGACGGTGCTCCCGCACTACGCCTTCGCCAAGCTGGATTTCCGCCTCGTCCCCAACCTGACACCGGAGCTGGTCCACGACCTCCTGCGCCAGCACCTGGACCGTCACGGCTTCTCCGACATCCAAATCATCGCGGAGGAGGGCGAGCACCCGGTCAAGGGTCAGGTCGAGAGCGAGGTCGTCCGCGCGGCGCTCTCCGCCATCGAGCGCGTGACGGGCACCCCGCCTACTCTCTGGCCCAACATGGCCGCCACCGGGCCAATGCACCCCGTCACCGCGCAGTTCGGCATCCCCGCTGTCGGCTTCGGCGTCGGCTACTACGGCTCCAACACCCACGCGCCCAACGAGCACATCCGCCGCGCCGACTACCTGCAAGGCATCGAAGTCGCCGCCGCCTTCTTCGAGACCTTCGCCCAACAAGCCTAACCTATTCACAGCCTCGAATAGAACAACCACATCTCTCATGCAGGTTTGGCGTTACGCACTAATGCTATAAAGACGTTCCGTTAAGAGCCCAACGCCTCAGAAAGACGGCAATGCTCGCGAGGGAAGGAAGAATCAAACTATTCTCCTATTCGTAAAAAGAATAAAATCTGACTATAATTAAGTAAAGCTGGACTAAGTTGCTACTTCGTACAGCTTGCTCGGTATGAATCGTGCTTCTTGAAGGCGCGCCCTGGTAGCGGAGCGCCCAGAGTACTTGCCCATAATGCGAACTACCCGAGGACATGGGGATGTGGCGCATGGGCCACTTAACATCTTGCTCCGCGTCCGCTACCCATTACATAGTACAAGAGGTTGCCCACGAATCTGCTTAATGTTGCGATTCGCCGGGCGTCTCCTCTACTAGCTTCCGATTCCCTCCTTCCTATGCGTTGGTGGGCTAATTCAATGTGTAGCAGAGCAGCAGAGTTCAAGTTGGAGCCTGAAGGCATGATGGTATAATCGTGCCT
>DASVVH010000362.1:0-4674 GCA_036386615.1 Ardenticatenaceae bacterium | reverse complement strand
TTTTCGATGTCAATAAATGTACATATTTTTATCGTCAACCTCCCTCCTCTGCCTCCTCACCTCCACAAAGACTGTTTCCGACGTGGGGCAATGTGAGGGAATATGGGGGTTCCCGCGACAACAGCCGTTCTCCGTTGTCGTCAGCGGTAGTCGGTCGTCAGTCGTCGGTCGTCTATACCTGCCGCGATTTGCTCCCCGCGCCCTCCTTCGCTACCTTTCCCCTATGCGACAATCTCTCGCCTTACTCGTCGTCCTGCTGCTTGCTGCCTGCGCCAATGGTGCCGCTACTGTCACGCCCACACCCGGCCTCCCACCCGACGAGGCCGCTACCGCCCTCGCGCCCGACACCGAGACTGCCGCAACCGCGACCAACCCCGCGCCCAGCCCGACGCCGGACGTTGCCGCCCTCTCCGCCACCTCCACCCCCGAACCCGTGGCGCAGGGCCTCTCCGTCCCCGCCGACTACACCATCTCGCCCGCCATCAAAGGGCTACAGGGTCCGACCCAGATGCTCACTGCGCCGGACGGGCGGCTCTGGGTCGTCCACCTCAACGGAGAGGAGAGCGCGGGCACGGGCCAGCTTCTCGCCCTCTCCCTCACCGACGGCAGCCGCGAGGTGCTCCTGGACGGCCTTCTCAAGCCCACAGGCATCGCCGTGCTGGGCGATGCCCTCTGGATAGCGTCGGGCCGAGACCTGCTTCGCGCTCCCTTGAACGAGAGCGGCCTGCCTGCCGCGCCTGAGGTCGTTCTGGACGAGCTTCCCTTCAACGGGCGCTCCAACGGCACCCTCACCGCCACGCCCAACGGCACCCTCCTCTTCGAGACGAGCGGCACCCGCGACGGCAACCGGGCGGCGGAAGGCTCCGCGACTCTTTGGGAACTCGACCCTGCCGACCCCACCAACCCGCGCCCCCTCGCCACCGGCCTCAAGGGCGCATACGCCCACACCGTTGACTTCGCAGGCAACCTCTGGACCACCGAGATAGGCGACGACCCAGTGAACAGCGGCCCGCCCCCCGACGAACTGAACTTAGTGGTCGAGGGCGCGAACTTTGGCTGGCCCCAATGCTTCGGCGCGCAGCAGCCCGCCGAGAACTACGGCGGCACGGCGGAGGCGTGCGCCGCCACCCGCGCGCCCGTCCTCCTCTTCGGCCCCCAGACCACGCCCACCAGCATCGTCCCCTCTGCCTGGGAGGCCGACACCCTTTACGTCGCGCTCTGGGGGCCAACGGACCCAATGGTCGCCCGCGTCCGCTTCACAATGGATGGCGACAACGCCACCGGGAGCGTCGAACCCTTCATCACCGGGCTACAGAACCCCCAGAGCCTCCTCCTGGCGAACGACGGCAGCCTTCTCGTCAGTGACTTCACCACAGGCACCATCTACCGCGTTGACCGCGCGCGCGGTCCCTGAGCCTGTCGCCTGATGCCTCTATGAAACGTTTCCTCCTGGCGCTGCTCCTCCTCGCTCTGGCGCTCGCCCTCACGGGTGCCACATGGCTCTTCACCGTGCCCGGCGGCCTGCGTGCCCTCACGGGTGAGGAATCAGTTGCGGCGCAGGTCCGCGCCCTCGGTCACCTGCTCTCTGGCCGCTTGCGCCCCTACCCCGCCACCGCGCCCCTTCAGCCTGTGCGCCACGCGGGCCTATATCCCTTCGGCATCAACACCTTCCTCCAGAACGAGACCGAGCCGGAAAAGGTCGAGCGCTCCCTTGACATGATTGCCGACGGCGGCTTCCGCTGGATTCGTCAGGAGTTCGCCTGGGAAGACCTAGAAATCCACCGCGACGACTGGTTCGTGGACCTCCGCAACAACGAGGTTCGCAATGCCTGGGACAAGTACGACCGCATCGTGGAACTGGCCGAGGCCCGCGACATCCAGATTATCGCCCGCCTCTCCACCCCCCCCTTCTGGAGCCGCGAGGCTGACAGCGACCAGGGCGCGAAAGCCCCGCCCGCTACTCTCGACGCCTACGGCGACTACGTTGAGGCCGTCGTCTCCCGCTACGAGGGGCGCGTCCGCTACTTCCAGATATGGAACGAGCCGAACTGCTGCGAGGAATGGGGCACCCGCTCCGTCAGCCCCGAACAGTACGTTGACCTGCTGCGGGTCGCCTACACTCGCGCCAAAGCCGCCAACCCGGACGCCGTCATTCTCACCGCCCCTCTCGCGCCGACCATTGAGATGGTCACAACCTCGGAGAGCGGCCCGCCCGCCTTCAACGATTTCCTCTTCCTGCAAAGGATGTACGACGCGGGCGCGAAGGACTACTTTGACGTGCTCGCCGTGCAGGACTACGGCCTGTGGAGCGGTCCCTATGACCGCCGCATGCGACCCCGCGTCATCAACTACTCCCGCCCCGAATACGCCCGCGACATCATGCTCCGCAACGGCGACGGTGAGAAGGCCATCTGGATTTCCGAGATGGGCTGGAACTCGACCCCGCCGCCCATCGCGCCACTCTTCGGCGCGATACCCGAAGAGTGGCGCGGCACCTATCTTGAAGAGGCGTTCGAGCGCCAGCAGCAGGAATGGCCCTGGGTCGGCGTCGCCACCGTCTGGTTCTTCAAGCAGGCCAGCGACGAGGAGGCCGACCAGCCCCAATACTATTTCAAGCTCGTCAACCCTGACTTCACCCCCACACTCGCCTGGGGAGAATTCACCGAGTACATTCGCACTCTCCAGCCAACCCTCTACCGGGGCTTCCACCAAGAAGACCATTGGGTACTCCGGGACGCGGCGGGCGACCAACCCTGGCCCCTCGCCTCCGATCCCGACGCCATCTTCGAGCAGGTTGCCGTCGGGCAGGTCGGCAATCGCCTCACCTTCATTGCCGAGGGTGAGCGGCTGGCACTCGCCCTCCGCCCCGACCACTTCGGGCGCATCTCCGTCTACATCGAAGGCAGCGAGCAGCGCTACGCCTTCGATGGGGAGGGCCTCGCCATCAGTGGTAGTGGGCGCAATGACGTGGGCGAGGTCACGACAGCGGCGGGCAAGCGCTTCCTCTGGCTGCCCCTCGGCGGCCTCTCCCCCGGCCCCCAGCGCATCGAAATCGTAGTCGAGGAGGGCGAGGTCGTGCTGGACGGGGTAATCGTGGAATGACGACGACCGACGACCGACGTCAGACGGGAGAGGTCCGGGAAAGACAACAATTCTACGCGCTCCTCGCGCTGGGCCTCATCCTTCTGATTGCCGCCTTTCTCCGCTTCTATCACATTGGCGTGCAGTCGTTCTGGGCGGACGAGGGAAGCAGCGTGATGATGGCCCCCCGTGCCCTGCCCGACATCATCCGACGCACCGCCAACGACATACACCCGCCCCTCTACTACGTCACCCTGCACGCTTGGGTTGCCATCTTCGGCACGAGCGAGGCCGCTGCCCGCGCGCTCAGTGCCCTCTTCGGTATTGCGACCGTCGCCCTCACGGCGGCGCTTGGCCGCGTGGTCGGAGGGCAGCGCGTCGCCCTCCTCGCGGCACTGGCGGCAGCCGTTTCGCCCTTCGCCATCCACTACTCGCAAGAGGCGCGCATGTACATGATGGTGACGATGCTCGCCGCCGCCAGTTGGCTAACCTTCACTCAATACCTACAAGCCAGCGAGTTCTCACCGTCCACCGTCCACCGTCCACCGTCTCCTCTCCCGTACTATCTCCTCACCCTCGCCATGCTCTACACCCACTACTACGCCGTCTCGGTGGTCGTGGCTCAGAACCTTGCATGGCTCTGGGGCACCATTCGGGCGCGGCGGTGGGAGCGACGTTGGTGGGCGCGGTGGATAGCCGTGCAGGTGGCGCTCCTTGCCGCCTATCTGCCCTGGCTCTGGTATGCCCGCGAGACGATTCTCAACTGGCCCGCCATCTCGCCGGACATTGCCCTGCCCTTCTTCGCCAGCGAACTCTTCCGTATCTTCTCCTTCGGCCTCGCCAACGATGGCCTCCCTCTCTGGCCCGCCCTCGCCTTCGCCCTCCTCCTCATCCTCGGAACCTTACAGGCACTGCGCGCTCTTTTCGCTCGTCCGTTAGCGGTCATCGGTCGTCGGTCGTCGGTCGTCCTGTCTCCCGCTGCTCTACCTATATTTGCCTTCGCCATCCCGCCCCTTCTCATGCTCCTTCTCTCGCTGGACCGTCCCTTCTGGAACCCCAAGTTCCTGCTGCTGGCCCTACCGGGCTATCACCTCCTCCTGGCACAGGGCGCGGCTGCCCTGCTGGATGGGGTGAAGCAACGGCAGCCTCGTCTCTCCGCGCCACTTGCGGCGCTGGTGGTCGCCTTCATGCTGCTCGCTGCCGTGCCACCGCTCCACAACGAATATTGGGAGCCGCGCTTCTGGCGCGACGACTACCGTGCGATTGCCCGCACCATCGTCGCCCGTGCCTCGCCTGATGATGCCGTGCTGCTCGACGGCCCCGGCCAGAGTGAAATCTTCGACTATTACTACGGCGGCGACTTGCCCCGTTACCCCCTGCCCAACACCCGCCCCTTGGACGAGGCCGCGACCATTGAGGAGCTAGAAGCGATAGCCGCCCGCCACGAGCGCCTTTTCGCCGTCTGGTGGGCCGAGCAGGAGGGCGATCCCACTCTCCTCATCCCGCACTGGCTGGAGGAGAATGCTTTCGAGGCGGGGTCGCGCTGGTTCGGCAACGTGCGCCTGGCGGTCTACCGTCTGGGCGACCTGCCCG
>DASVVH010000361.1:0-3735 GCA_036386615.1 Ardenticatenaceae bacterium | reverse complement strand
AACCGATTTCGCCGGGCTTTGCAATAGGCGAGTCAAACACTTTAGCCCGGCGCTTGTAAGTTCCTTCCCTTTCATTCGGTGGTCATCGTCTATCGTCCGGCGTCAACTTGTGCTAAAGTATGGGCCACACGCACCACTTTTGAGAGCACCCAATGAGTTCTACCGCCCGCCGTGACCTGCTGTTGAGCCTGGGCATCGGCGTTGCCTTTCTGCTCTTTTTCCACCTGGACCATCTCGTCAACACCTATACGGGATGGAGTGACCCCGACTGGCTGCTCCACCTGCTCGTGGATGGGAGCTACGTCCTCGTCTACGGTGCCATTGGCTGGATTGCCCTGCGCGGCTGGCGCGTGTGGAGACAAGGAAAAGGGAGAAAGGATAAAGGAGAAGGAATTCAAAATTAAAAATGCAAAATGCAAAATGAACGGATTACGGCATAACGCAAGGGCGCAAGGGCGGAAAGACGCAAGGGGATTTCTTCAGGAACGACGTAAGCCGGTATCCTACATCTCACATCTCACATCTCGCATCTCGCATCTCGTATCCCGCGTCCCGCATCTTGCATCTCACATCCCACATCCCGTATCCCGCATCTCGATGAACTCAAAAGCACGCCGCCTACTCCAACTCGGCCTCGCTATGGGGGCCACGACCCTGCTCGCCCCGCCGGTTCGCTCGCTCCGCCGCGCCCTGCGTGTGCGTGACACGGAGAAGAGGGTAGCCCGCTTTGCGACACGCGTGGAGCGCCAGTTCGACCGCGCCAAGGATTTCCTCGGCGACCGCTTTGGGCAGGACCCGCCGCCGGAAATCATCACCTATCGCGGCTACGGCACCGCCGATAGGGTCTACCTCAAGGGGCGCGTGCTGGAAGCGCAGGGGTTCACCCCCTCGGCCCTCACGGATTCCCGTTGGCGCAACCTCCGCAACACGCTCAAGCACTTCGAGACTGACGAGATTCCCGGCGCGCGGCTGCGTGCCCGCTTCCAGGGGGACGAGCAGGAGGTCGTGACCGACGAGGAGGGCTATTTCGAGGTGTGGCTTCAGCCCACCACGCCGCTCCCGACTGACCGTCTGTGGCACGAGATCGAGGTGGAACTGCTCTCGCCCCTCGTGGAAGGTGGCGGCCCCGCGCACACCGCCGGATACGTGCTGGTGCCGCCCCCCAGCACGCGCTTCGGCATCATCAGCGATATAGACGACACGATTGTTCACACCAACGCGACGAGCCTGCTCAAGATGGCGCGCACCGTCTTTCTGGGCAACCCGCACACGCGCCTCCCCTTCGAGGGCGTGGCCGCCTTCTACGAGGCGTTGCAGGCAGGGGCGCGCGGCACCGAGTTCAACCCGCTCTTCTACGTGTCGAGCAGCCCCTGGAACTTCTATGACCTCATCAACGAGTTTCTGGAGGTGCAGGATATTCCCGTCGGGCCGCTGATGCTGCGCGACTGGGGACTCTCCAACGAGGAGGTGCTTCCCAACCGACACGCGCCTCACAAAGTCAAGTCCATCCGCCAGATTCTCGATACCTTCCCCGACCTCCCCTTCATCCTCATCGGGGATAGCGGGCAGGAAGACCCCGAAATCTACTCGCGTATTGTACGGGAAACCCCCTCTCGCATTTTCGCCACTTACATTCGCAACGTCAACCCGGACCCGGCGCGTGCCCAGGCGATTGTGACCCTTGCGAGCGAAGTGCTGGAAGCGGGCAGCACGCTCATCCTGGTGGACGACACGCTGGCGGCAGCCAAACACGCCGCCGAGCAGGGGTGGATTTCGCCGGACGCGCTCCCTCGCGTCGAGGCGAAGACGGCGGAAGACCAGGGCCAACCCTCGGACGAGGCCCCATCTGTCGAGGTCACAACGCCCATCGTCATCGAGGGCGACGCCACCTCCTCGCAACCGGGCAGTACGCGCCCCTGAAGTTCAAGCGTCACCTGTAAGCAAGAGGGCGAGCACGTCTCGCCCTCTTGTTTGTGAAAGGGGAACTTGCTACAAGGGTAGCACCTGTGTTTTAATACCCAGGTGCTCAGGAGTCGAATAGCCGGAGGCGCGGTTCCTGCCGCGCCTCATCACCCGCCGCTACGCATCATTGAAAGGGGGTTTACTCCGCCGCACATCCTTCTCGTACCTGGGAGTTGCAACGCACCACCTTCGCACCCCGCCAGATTTTGGCACACGCAGCCACGACCCTTTCTGCTCCCTCTTCTTCAATCCCGGAGATGTACCATCACACATCAGAAAGGACAGGCCGTATGAACTTCGTCTCAACGCTTCGTGCCCCCTCGCGCTTCCTTCCCATGCTTCTGGCCGTGCTGGGCGCGCTCTTCATGACGGGCTGCGCGCTCGAACCCGTCTTCACCTATCAGGGACGCCTGCTCAACGATGGCGGCCCCGTCGCAGATGGGAACTATGACGGCCAGTTTGTCCTCTATACGGCTCAGACGGGAGGCACTGCCGTCTACACCGTCACTCAGACCATCCCCGTAGAAGATGGCCTCTTCAATGTCGAGATTGGGAACAGCAACGTTCCCACCGAAATTTACCGCCAGCCTCTCTTTATGGAGGTGAGTGTTAATGGAGAGACCCTCAGTCCGCGCCAGCCGCTACGCGGCGCGCCCTACGCCTTCAGCCTCGCTTCCGGCGCGGTGATTCAGGGCAACGAACTCCTGACCCGCACGTTGAACGGCCAGGAGGACACGGGTGCCGCGCTGATGGTCGTCAATGCCAACAACTCCCTGAATGGCGGTCACGGCCTGCTCGGTATCAACACCTCCCAGTCCACCACCGACGCGACGGCGGCAGTCGCGGGCATCGCGCAGGGCGAGGGCTACGGCGGCTTCTTCCGGTCGCAGGGCTTCCGGGGCCTCTACGCCGAGGGTGGCGATGGTCCCGCGGGCTACTTCGCGGGTGACATTGCTGTCACGGGGAACTGCAACGGCTGCGCGATGGCCTACTACGCGCGGAACGACGGCAGCGCCGCCATTGCCCCCGGCGACCTCGTGACCGCTGTCGGCGTCGAGGTAGACGCGGTTTCCGGTGCGCCCGTGCTGCTCGTGCGGCGGGCGGCGAGTGGGAGTGATGCCGTCGTCGGCGTCGCCACCGGGGCGGCGGAACGCGCCCCCACCACGAGCGTCGGCGGCACCACGATAGGCGGCTTCACCTCGAAAGGCGGGGCCACTCAGGCGGGAGGCTATCTCTCCGTCGTGGTGCAAGGGTTGGCGCAGGTACGCGTGAGCAGCGCGGATGGTGTCGCCATTGGCGACCGCCTGACCGCCAGCAGCGAGGGTGCCGTTGTCTCCGCCGACGTTGGCGGTGTGGCCCGTGTGATGAGCGCGCCCGACAGGAACGGCCTCGTCTGGGCCATGATTGATGGGCGATAAGGAGGCCAATATGCGTCGTATCAAACTCTACTGGCCCCTGCTGGTGGCGACACTCGTCGTCCTCTTCTTCGGCTCTATGGTCCTCGCCAGCGCGGCGACGCTGCCGGTGACGCCCGACGAGGCCACCGCGAGCGCCGCGCCTGAGGGCACAAACTTCCAGATTAAGTGGGACGCGATTGGTAGTGGCGCTGCCACCATGACCAGCACCAGCTACACTCTCACGGCTACGGTGGGGCAGCCCGCCATCGGGGAGATGACCAGCGACAACTACCGCCTCGGTAGCGGTTACTGGTACCAGTTCCTGGAGTGGCTCTCCTTCCTGCCCGTCACTATCAAGGCACCCTAATAGCCATTA
>DASVVH010000360.1:0-6646 GCA_036386615.1 Ardenticatenaceae bacterium | reverse complement strand
GGCTGGACGAGGAGGCGGATGAATAGCGAACCCCTGCTCGACCAGATTGTGAGGCAAATCGAGGGGGCACAGCGCATCCTCATCTTCAGCCACGTTCGGCCCGACGGGGACGCCGTAGGCTCCGCGCTGGGGCTGATGTGGCTGCTGCGGGCGCGGGGCAAGGCGGCGGAGCTCTCCTTTGAAGACCCGGTGCCGATGACGCTACGCTTTCTTCCCGGCGCGGAGGAGATTGAGAACCGCCCCCTCGACGGCCACGACCTGATTCTGGCGGTGGACGGCTCGGACGCGGAGCGTTACGGGGCGCACTTCTCGGCGGCCCGCGTGAGCGGCGTGCTGGTCATCTGCATTGACCACCACAAGACGAACACGCGGTTCGCGGCGCTGAACTGGGTGGATGGGCGCTACGCGGCGACAGCAGAGATGCTGTATCATCTGGCGCGGCACGCGGGGTGGAGCATTGACGAGCGGGCGGCGCACTGCCTGGCGACGGGCTGCGTCACGGACACGAACGCCTTCTCCACCGGCCACACGACGCCGGAGGTGCTGGAAACCGTCGCCGACCTGACGCGGCATGGCGCGGCGCTCTCGACGATTATTTATTACACGATGCACCTGCGAACGCAGGCCGACGCGATGCTGTGGGGCCGCGTGCTCTCCACGCTGAGGGTCGAGAGAGGCGTGGCCTGGGCGCTGAATCGCCTCGCTGACAGGCAGGAGGTCGGAGCGCAGGAAGAGGATGGTGGCGGCCTCGTCACCTTCCTGGTGGACATCATCGGCGTGAACGTTGCCATTTTGTTCAACGAGGTTGATGGGCAGACCACGCGCCTCTCCATGCGCTCGGCGGGGGGCTACGATGTGAGCAACCTCGCGCTGGCGTTCGGCGGCGGCGGTCACGCGCAGGCGGCGGGCGCGACCCTCAACCTGCCTCTGGAAGAGGCGGTGGCGCGGGTCATCCCCCAAGCTGCCGCCATCGCGCGGGCCAGCACGCCCGCCCACTAACCCCGCCGGAGTTTTCCTATTGGACGGCATCCTCGTCGTAGACAAGCCGCGCGGCCTTACCTCGCATGACGTGGTGGCGGCGGTGCGGCGCGCGGCCCGCATGAAGAAGGTAGGCCACGCGGGCACGCTGGACCCCTTGGCGACGGGCGTGCTCGTGCTGGCGCTCGGCAAAGCGACTCGCACGCTGGAATATCTAACAGCCCACGACAAGAGCTACGACGCAACGGTGCGGCTGGGGCAGAGCACCGACACCTACGACGCCGAGGGCACTATCGTCGCCACGCACCCCGGCCCGCTCCCCACGCAGACGGAGGTGGAGGCGGCGTTGGAGCCGTTTCGGGGTGAGATAGAGCAGGTGCCCCCCATATTTTCCGCCATCAAGCAGGGCGGCGAGGCGCTGTACGAGAAGGCGCGGCGCGGTGAGGTGGTGGAAGTTGCGCCCCGCCCCGTTGCTATCTACCATCTCGCGCTGACGGAGTGGCAGCCCCCGGACCTCTCGGTGCGCGTTCACTGCTCGAAAGGCACCTACATCCGCTCGCTGGCGCACGACCTGGGGCAGGCGCTGGGCGTCGGCGGGCACCTGACGGCGCTGCGGCGGGTGGCGAGTGGCAGCTTCGCGCTGGCGCAGGCCCACCCGCTTGAGGCCATCACCTCGGCCACGCCGGACGAGATAGAGGCGCTGCTTCTGCCCGCCGGGGCCGGGCTGGACACGCTGCCCGCGCTCCTCGTGGGGGAGGCCGAGATAGCCGAACTGCGGCACGGGCGCGCCCTCCCTGCCGAACAGGGTGAGGGCATCGTCCGCGCGCTGGACGCGGAGGGGCAACTGGTCGCCATCCTGCGCTGGGAACCGGAACGCGGCTGGCAGCCGGACAAGGTGTTCATCTGAACGAAGGCTAGCATGGCAATTGACGATGTATTCACGGCCTTTCCACTGTTGGAGACCCCCAACCTGATTCTGCGCCAGACGCGCTCAAGCGATGCCGAGGCAATGTTCCGCATCTTCTCCGATGAAGAGACGGTGCAATATTATGGTATGATGCCCCACGAGAGCCTTGAAGACACGGTAGAGTTCGTGCGGGCGCAGCGCAGGGCGTTCGAGAGGCGGCAGAGCATCCGTTGGGGCATCACTTGCAGGGGCGACGACACCCTCATCGGCTCGTGCGGCTTCCACAACTTCGATAACGGCTTCCATCGCGCTGAGGTCGGGTACGAACTCAATAGGGCGTATTGGGGGCGCGGCATCATGGCCGAGGCGCTGCGCTGTGTAGTTGACTGCGGCTTCGCGCAGATGGGGCTGAACCGCATCGAGGCCATCATTGACGACGACAACGAGCGCTCCAAAAACCTTCTCAGGAAGGTAGGCTTCACCTACGAGGGCTGCATGCGGCAGCGCTTCTTCCACGCGGGGCGTTTCTGGGACGAATTCTGGTTCTCCCTGCTCAAAGAAGACTATCAACGGCTCTCGTCCTCGTAGTAATCATGGGTGCCGTTTGTCGTTAGCGGTCGTCGGCGTCGGTCGTCGGTCGTCGGCCTCAATAACCTCAATCTCATCAGGTAGAAAGCGGCGGCGAGAGGCGATGCAACTATTGCGGGGCGACTTGAGCGGCTTTGAGGGCGAGACGGTACTGACCATCGGCAAGTACGATGGCCTTCACGTCGCGCACCAATCCCTCATCCGGCACATTCGGGAGCGGGCGGCTCGGCTCGGCGCTCGGAGCGGCATGGTAACGTTCGACCCGCACCCCGCCGCCGTGCTCTCCCCCTCCGGCCCGCCGCCGCTGCTCACCACCATCCCCGAAAAGATTGCCCTGCTGGAAGGCATGGGGCTGGACGTGCTGGTGCTGCTCCCCTTCACCCGCGAGACGATGCAGACCCGCGCCGCCGACTACCTTGAATTTCTGGCGAGTGGCCTCCACCCCCGCGAGTTGTGGGTGGGCGAGGACTTCGCATTGGGCTACAAGCGCGAGGGGAACGTCACCTTCATCCGCCAGTGGGCGGAGCCGCGCGGCATTGAGGTCTTCACTATCCCACTCGTGGAGGTGAACGGCGAGGTGGTGAGCGGTTCGCGCGTGCGTGCCCTGCTCGACGAAGGAGCGGTTGAGGAGGCCGCGCGGCTGCTGGGCCGCCTCCCTTCCGTGACGGGTCTCGTCGTGGAGGGGGACAAACGGGGCCGCACGATTGGCTTCCCCACCGCGAACCTCATCCCGGACCCAGGCCGCGCCATCCCCGCCAACGGGGTCTACGCCACGCGCGCGCTTCTGGCCGACGGGGAGGCCGTGCCGAGCGTCACCAACGTGGGCACGCGCCCGACCTTTGAGGGAAGCCGCCGACAGGTGGAAACGCACCTCCTCGACTGGTCGGGCGACCTCTACGGGCAGGAAATCACGGTCCAGTTCCTGCACCGCCTGCGCGAGGAGCGCAAGTTCGCGGGCATCGAGGCGCTGGTGGCGCAGATACGAGTGGACGCGGAGCAGGCACGCGCGTTGCTAGTACCGTCCGCGAGTGGGTGAGCGCGAACGGTTAGGCACACGTTATGGTCCCTGATGCGGCTTGGTCCTTGCTGGCTGCTACACCATCCAATTGCATACCATACAAGGAGAATGAATGAACGAGCGCCGACAACCGTTATTGGCAACTTTAGTAGCGTTAGTGATAGTGCTATCTGCCGCCGTGTATGGCACACCGACTAACTCTGCACAAACGGCGAGTGGATCCATCCCAATTGACGAACCCAACTATATACCGCTCGTTGTTAAGGCGGAATTACCTACCCCTACTCCAACTTCAACACCCACCACAATCTCAACACCCACTACAATCCCAACACTGACCTCAACGCCTACTGCGACCGCAACACAGGTGCCCCCTATTCCTAGCGGCGAGACTGTGCAGTTTGCAGGTGCAGGTATGGCACAACCAATGCAGGCTAGAGTAACAGCGTCAGAGTATCGTAGGGTTCTGAATGGCGAGAACAATGACCCTGTATATCCTGCTGGGATCTTCGTCGTGGTCTTAGTGGATGTGACAAATAATGGAACACGAAGCGACTATGTGGGTGGTAGGTCTTTAAGAGTTCAGGACAGTGCGGGCCGTCAATTTGATATGGCCGAGCTAGAGGCGCAATGGGCAGCACAGGATGAATTCAACCGCGAGGGTGTCTACGACGACATTCAGCCAGGTTTTACCCGTCCTCTGGTTTTTGCCTTTGATGTCCTAGAGACTTCAACGGACCTACATCTTATCCCTGGTGATTGAGATGGGCATTATCTCGAAACAGCACTGAGGCGGTGTCTCGAATGTACAGCCCTTGATCATTTCTCGCTCTCGTACCCATTGTAGCCACCCTCACGATGGCAGTAGGCACCAGAACCACACGACAAGTCCAACACTGGCTCATAGAGCAGGCACGCGCGTTGCTAGTACCGTCCGCGAGTGGCTGAAGCAACGCATAGTGGGCAGACCGTGAGAACAGGAAATCAGTGGTATAATCTCAGGCAGGCGGCAGCGAATCTCTTGAATAGAGCGCTGCGCCCTGGCGACCATAGTGAAGTTTCAGAGCGAATAGATAGCGAGATGGAGACCGTGACGATGAACAAAGAGTTGGTGATGTACGGGCGTCGTTTCGCCTGCGGCGATCAGTTCCGCGCGATGGCCTTTCTGGAGGCGAAGCGCATCCCCTACCGTTTCGTGGACATCAGCGATGACCCGGAGGCCGCGCAGCGCCTCTACAACTGGGTAGGTCATCTTAGCGTGCCTACTCTGGTAATCGCAGGGCAGGGCACAGTGCTACCCCTCTCCGACCCAGCCCCCCTTGACCGCAGCCGCCGGATTCGTGGGCAGAACCGGGGCACACTCATCACCGAACCCACCGACCCCCAGTTACAAGAGTTCCTTCAGCAGCACCAGCTTCTCTAGCCAGCCTACTCCAACCCGCTCCCGATGCTACCGCTCCTGAGTGGGTTTTGTTTTGCCCCGCTCCATTAGCTCCCAAATCCCATCCTCGCCAATCTTGATGCTGGTGCCGCACGCCTGGCAGTTCCACTCCCCCTCCCCGATGATGCCGCTGCCCCCCTTTCCGCAGTGGGAGCAGGCCAGCGCGTCGAGCCACGCGCCAGTAAAACCTCGCCCCTCGCCCGCCGTGCCCGGCTTCCGCGCGAAGATGAGGTCGTAGTACTCCTGCCAGGGCCGGGTGAAAATCTCCGTCAGGCCCAGGCTCCCCAGATACGCCTCGAACTGCTCCGGGCTGTCCGTGCGGCCCGGCATCATTCTCGCATCCGTGCCGATGCGGTTCGTCACGAAGAACCAGCCGCCGGGCCGCAGCACCCGCACCATCTCGCGCAGCGCGGCGCGGCGGTCGGGCATGAACTCCAGCGCCTCCAGCGAGGCAACCGCGTCGAAGGTGCCGCTGGCAAAGGGCAGCGGCGCGGCGGGATGGTGGAGCAGGGTAATCCGCTCGCGGTATGTAGCGACCTTGCGCGCGGACTCCCGCAGCATGGCGCGGCTCAGGTCGAGGCCGATAATCTCCCCTTCGTAGAAGGGAATCTCGAAGAGCGCGACGGGCAAGCGCCCGGTGCCCGTTGCCACGTCCAGCAGCAGCGAGTACGGCCCGAAGCTCTCTTCCAGGCGGCTGAAGATGGGGTTGCTCAGAAAGGCGGCTTCGTCTACGGGGTTGTACTGTTTGACGCCGTCGTAGGTGGTCGCGCCCCGGTCGTAGAGCCAGCGCACGGCGCGCTGCCCAAAGTAGGCCCCCTCCGTGACCCAGATGGCCCAGTAGATGACGAGGCCGAGCAGGATGAGCGCGGATACGCCGAAGAAGAAGAGCGCCTGCGGGTTCACCAGGGCACAGTAGAAGAACGATGAGGGCTGAAGGATGAGGGATGAAGTACGACAACGGAAAACCGACTCACCACAAAGGCACAGAGGACACAGAGAACGGCCACAAAGAACGGCATCTGTTGCTCCTGAAGTTCGGAGAGAAAGGCTGGCGAGAATGAAGATAGCATACCAGCGTTTGGGACTCTGTAAGAATCGCGTGGCATTTGGTTCGGGTGCCCATCGTCCCTCCTGTTGCAGCCGGATGTAGCACTGTTGGCACGATGTAGAACCTTTGGAGATTTTCAACCTACCTATATGGCAACGTTACATTTGTTTTATATCAATGTTGGCCTGGAGAACGGTTGAATGTTGGCTTTTGTTGGCTTTAGTTCACATAAGATGACCCTGGCGCTCTCGCCTTCTCCTACAACGCCTTTCCGACCCTCCTGCTTCCCACCCTTCATGAGACTCTGAAAATCTCTCATGTCCACTTGACATTGAGGCAGATTGTGGCATAATCATACATCCCTACGGGGGTGAATGGTTTCGACAGGGGGGGACGTTAAGTCGTTGCAAGCGGAGACTGCTCGCCACTCCTAAAAGTGGGCACCTAAAAATAACTGGCGAACAACAATTCGCTCTCGCTGCCTAACATCAGCGACAGCCTCCTCTCGGCCCGTCGAGCGCTGGGCCGAGGCTGACACTTAGCTCGACTGCCGTCCTCCTGACGCCGCTGTGGAGGGCCTAAGACTTAGCGGCTAACGCGCCTGATCTGTGCCCGGTTGGGTGACGGCGCGTGACACTTTAACAATCGGGACAAGCTTGTAGACAC
>DASVVH010000359.1:0-2324 GCA_036386615.1 Ardenticatenaceae bacterium | reverse complement strand
TCCGACCTGGAGAGCGCTGCGCCCGGCGTGCCCATCGTCCCTGTCTCGGCGGGCATCGAGCCGCTTGAGTTCGAGAGCGAACACGAGGAAGAGGCTGAAGAAGAGGAGGGGCACGAGCACGAAGGGGTGGACCCGCACGTCTGGTTCGACGCACACAACGTCGAAATCTGGGCGGAGAACGTCGCTGCCACCCTCAGCGCGCTCGACTGGGAAAATGCCGAAATCTATCGGAGCAACGCCTATGGCTACCGCGCCGAACTGGAAGAACTCGATCAGTTCATCCATGACTCCATAGAGCAGATACCCGAAGCCAACCGCAAGCTCGTCACGAACCACGACAACTTTCAGTACTTCGCCCGCGCCTACGGCTTTGAGGTCATCGGCACGGTGCTACCCAGTTTCAGCACCAACGTCGAGCCGTCCGCCAACGACCTCGCGGGGCTAATCAGCGTCATCCGCGAAGAAGAGGTGCCCGCTATCTTCGTAGAGACCACGATGGCCGAGCAGTTGGCCGACACGGTTGCCCAGGAGACGGGCGCGCGGGTCTACCAGCTTTACACCGACGCGCTTGGCCCCGCCGGAAGCGGCGCGGATAGCTACGTTGGCCTGATGCGCGCCAACGCCGAGATGCTGGTTGAAGCGCTGGCGGGTGGGGACGGTGGACGGTAGACGGAGGACGGAAGGGACAATTAAAAATGCAAAATGCAAAATGAACGGCGACGGTGCGGGTCGCCCGCGCGCCCAGTCTTTGTTCAACTGGGTAACGCCCAAGTATAATGGCCGTGCTGTCGTCAACGTGGACGCCGCCGCAACTGTGTGGGCGGCGTCCGTCTCTTCTCAGGTAGAACCATGAACTTTCCTTACGGTGGTCGCCTCCACGCCATGCCTCAAGAGGGAGCGCCCGCGTTGCAGGCGCGAAACCTCCGCGTCACCTACCCCGGCGCGGAGCGTTCCGCCCTTGAAGACGTCTCCCTCGCCGTCGAGCACGGCGAGAAGGTGGCGCTGATTGGACCGAACGGCGCGGGCAAGTCTACCCTCATCAAGGCGGTGGCGGGCCTCATCGCGCCGGATAGCGGGCAGATTCTCGTCTACGGAAACCGCGTGGGTGCCTGCCACCACCGCACCGCCTACGTCCCGCAGCGCGGCGAGGTGCGCTGGAACTTCCCCGTCACCGTCGAGCAGGCGGTGATGATGGGCCGCTACGCGCACCTCGGCTGGCTCAAGCGCCCCGGCGCGAAGGACCGCGCGGCAGTCTCGCGGGCGCTGGAAGCTATGAACCTGCTGCCCCTCTCCGGTCAGCAGGTCGGCAACCTTTCGGGCGGGCAGCAGCAGCGCGTCATGCTGGCGCGGGCGCTGGCGCAGGAATCGGACCTGCTCCTGCTCGACGAGCCGCTCAATAACGTGGACGTGAGGACGCAGGCGCTGATTTTCGACATCCTCGACCAGCTTGCCATCGAGGGCAAGACCATCATCGTCAGCACCCACGACCTCGGCACCCTCGAAGCGGAGTTCCGGCGCGCCATCTTCCTGGACCGTGCCGTCGTTGCGGACGGCCCCGTGCAGCAGGTCATCAACCCGGACCTTCTGGCCCGCGCCTACGGTTTCCAGCCGCACATCTGCCCGCCGGAACCGGAGGCGTTCGAGGTCGAGTTTCAGCGATGATTCAGTGGCTGACGGAGCCGTTCACGCTGGCCTTCATGCAGCGCGGCCTGCTGGCGGGCGTTCTCGTGAGCGTCGCCTGCTCCGTCTTGGGAGCCTACGTCGTCCTGCGCGGCATGGCCTTCATCGGAGACGCGCTCGCCCACACCATTTTGCCGGGCATCGTCGTCGCCTTCCTGCGCGGCTGGGATTTGCTCTTCGGCGCGCTCGCGGCGGGCATTCTGACCGCGCTGGGCATCGGCTGGCTCACCCGCCAGGGCGAGGTGGAAGAGGACACCGCCATCGGCATCGTCTTTTCCGGGGCCTTCGCGCTCGGCGTGCTCCTCCTGAGCACCGTCAACTCCTACCGCGACCTGACGCATATTCTCTTTGGCAACATTCTGGGCGTGAGGCAGAACGACCTCTATGTCATCGGCGCGGTGACGCTCGCCGTCATCCTGCTCGTCGCTTTCTTCTACAAGGAACTGCTCGTCACATCGTTTGACCCCGGCCACGCGGCGGTCATCGGCCTCTCGCCGGGGCAGGTGCGCTACGGCCTGCTCGTCCTGCTCGCCCTCGCCATCGTCACAGGCATCCAGACGGTGGGCGTCATCCTCGTCTCCGCGCTGCTTGTCACTCCGTCTGCCGCCGCCTCCCTCCTCACCGACCGCCTGCCGAGGATGATG
>DASVVH010000358.1:0-10677 GCA_036386615.1 Ardenticatenaceae bacterium | reverse complement strand
ATGAGCGGCAGGAACAGGCTCCTCGTTGAAGGCGTCACCGACGGCGACGGTGACGCCGTTGCCGTAGCGGTAGGCGAAGGGGTAGCGGTGGCCGTGCTCGTCGCTGTTGGCGTTGCCGTCTGCGTTGCCGTCGCCGTAGGTGTGGGCGTCGTTACAACAGCCGGGCACGACTGCACCGCCACCTCGTCAATGTACCACCCATGCGGCAGCCGTCCCATCGCATCGTCGGTTCCCACCCGGAAGCGGAACCGGATCGTCTGGCCCGCGTACTCGTCCAGCGCGACCACCGACTTCAACCAGTCCTGAGGGTCGCCGCACCACGCGCTGACATTGCCGAGCGGATTGCCATGACTGGCGTTGATGAAGCCATCGTAGGGGTCCGTCAGAAGACCATCGTAAATCTGATTGAAGTTCTGCCCGCCATCCGTAGACACCTCAAGGATAGCGCCGTCCCAACAGCTATTCTGAGTCCTGTCTTCAAACGTCTGGTGGTTCCAGAACTGAAGCGTCAGCCTTGACCTGTCGCTGGGCAGCGTGATGGGCGGCGAGACGAGCCGTTGATCGCTCACCTGCGGCACGTCCTGCGCGCGCCACGCCAACGCGCCGCTATACACCTTCGTATTCGTCACAGTCCACGTATCCATCACGCCACTGTGCGTCCAGCCCGCCGCGCCGCTCTCGAAGCCATTGTAGAAGTGAACCTGCGCGCTCTCGCCCGCCGGGCAGGCATCCGGCGGCGTGATGGTCGAGAAGGTGAACGTCTGCGAGTAGCTGCTCGCGCCGCAGCCGTTCGTCGCCCGCACCCGCCAGTAATAGCGCGTGCGCGGCTCAAGCACGCTGACGGGCGTGAATGTCGTGCTCATCACGCCCGACGCCGAGACGACAACCTCGGTAAAGGCCGCGTCGGTGGCTATCTCGACCGTGTAGCTGGCGGCCTGACTCGCCGCCGTCCAACTGAAGGTCGGCATGGTGCTCTGCTCCGTCGCGCCATTGGCTGGGCTGACCAGCGCGGGTTGGCCCGGCGAGGCCGTGAAGAGGTCCAGCCCCAGCGTCACCGTGTGCGTCCGCGTCGGCGCGACGCCCACCACGTCAAGGTTGTAGCGGCCCGCCACAGCCAGCCCGCCGCTAGTGACTTTCAGCACGGAACTTCCCGGCGGCTTGACGGGGTTCTCGCTAAACGTAGCCGTCGTGCCCGCCGGGTTCCCGTTGGCTGAGAGCGTCACCGGAGCATCAAAGCCCTGAATCGAGCCTACCTGTACCGTGTAGTCCGCCTCGTCAGGCACGCAGATAGCCTGCGTGTCGGGGCTGGCCTCCAGCGTGAAATCCGGGTTCTGCAAGCAGTTGTAGCAGACCAGCGCGAAATCCTGGTCCGTCCCGTCGCCGATGCCCGGCACGCCGTCGCCCGCCACGTTGAAAGCCGTAATCGTCAGCTTCACCGCGCCACTCGTCCCTGGTGGCAGGAAGATAGCCTCGTAATTGTTCTTCGTATCCGCCTCGCCGCCGGGAGTGCTCCACTGGCCGGAGAAACGGTTGCCGAGGTAGCTCGTCCCGTCCACCTCCGCCGCGAGGCTCAGGTCATTGACCTGCGGACTGGTGCCGACCGCGCCCGGCGCGTCGGTATAGGCAAGGACGATGCGGAGCGGGCGCGTGGGGTCGGCCACCCTGCCGTCGAAGCTCCACGTCTGGCCCGCCCCGTCCAACCGGACGCTCTGGTCCAGCAGGAAGCGCTCCGCGTCGTCCAGCGCGGCGGTCATGTTGGGCATCCCGTAGCCCTGCGCGTTGCTGGGCAGCGTGTCGTTAGCGTTAGTCCCCGTCAGGTAGGTGGGGTGCGCGGCGAGGTACGCCTTCATCATCGCCGGGCTTGGCTCCGAGAGGCTGTAGGTGTTCTCAAGCCACCAGTAATAGAGCGAGGCGACGCCCGCCACCGCCGGGGTCGAGTGGCTGGTGCCCGACGAGGCGGCGAAAATCCTCTGCCCCACGGGCGCATAGGGAAAGTTGACGGTGCCGCCCGTGTAGGCGGGATGCGTGCTGGCGGTCCCCTGGATAAAGGTTCCGGGCGCGATGACTTCCGGCTTCACGCGCCCACCGGGGGCCGGGCCACGGCTGGAGAACTCTGCCACCTGCATCGCGTTGTTGGCGAGTGCGCCCGCCTGATTGGGGCGGTAGCTCTCCGACGCGCCAACCGTAATCATATTCTTGCCGTTGCCCGGCGGCGTCACGCCACTTCGCCCCTCGTTGCCGGAGGAGAAAATCGTGATGAACTGCTGGTTGCCCGGCATGGAAGGGTCCGCGTCTCGCGTGGCGGCATCGTAAATCTGAGAGGCGGGGCTGTACACGCCGATACAATCCCCATCGAGGGAGCGGCATCCCCACGAGTTGCTGCTGATGCGCGCCCCAGCGTTGTAGCTCCGCGCGATGAGGGTCGGGTAGTTGCTGCCGCAGGCCGAATCGTCGTATCCGCCATTGGCGTTGAAGATTTTCGTGCCTGCCACCAGTCCATAAGGGTTGATGCCCAGGCCACGCTGGAAGCCGTTCTCGTCCCGGTAGGGCACGCCCGCGCGAGTATCGAACCCAATTGCGATGCTGGCATTGATGTGACCGTGCCCGCCGACGCTGCCGCTGTGCGCCTCGGCGGTGCAGTTGTTGATGAAGGCAACGCGAGTGGTGTTGGTGATAACGCCAGACTCGTGCAGCGTGGGGTCGCCGGAGTTGACGCTGCCGTTGCCGATGCCGTCGTCCGTGATGTCCACGATGGGGTAGTCGTCGGGGTTCTGGCTGAAACCGTAGCTGTCCAGCCATTCCCTGTAGCCGGGGCCGGAAGGGCCGCTCTGCGCCGCGTTCAGATTCCCCGCGAGAATCTGACCCTGCACCTCGTCCAGCAATTCCGGCTCAGTATACTCGCCAATCCAGTAAACGTCGGACAGGGCGGCGATGTCTGCGATGTCCGAGGCGCGCACCTCGACAGTCGCGTTCCGGTACTCCAGAACGGGCGTCCAGTCGGAGAGCAGCCGCGTGGAGAGGCGGCGAATCACGCCCTCCGATGCCGCGCTGCCGGAGTGCTCGACCATCTGAATCGTGACGGTGACGCGCTCCTCGCTCTGCGGCTCTGGCTTTTCGCCGCTCTCGATGGCTGCCACGTCACGGAGGGACGCGCCTAGCTTTAATTCGGCTCGATATGGAGCGCTGTATTGCAAGAAGTCGCTGTTGCCCGCCAGCAGGTCCAGCCGCGCCCGCGCGGCGTCGTCGGCCCAGACGAGGTAGCCATTGTTGGCGACATAGTGGACCAGCCTCGCGCCCGCCGCCTCCACTGCATCCAGCCATTCGGGTTTGATGGGGCCGACGAACTGAATCAGGTGGAGCGCCGGACCCTGCGGCGCGGCCTGACTGTTCGCTTCAGGCGCGTTGCGGCGCTCGTCCCGCGTGTAGATGGGCTGACCGTCGAAGAGCAGCACGTCCATCTCGTCGGCGACTCTGACGCCGCGCAGGCCGCTCAGGGCCTCGTCCGAGACGGAGTAGAGCGCGAACGCCCCGTAATCGTGCAGGAGGCGCACGCCGGGAGCGCTCGTATCGAGTTGGCCGGGGGCCGCGAGAACCTTGTGACTCTGCTCGGAGAGTGCGGCGCTATTGGCGGCCACGCCCCGGTGGGCTGTCAGGGCTGCGGCGATGGCGAGGAGGAGAACGGCGAGACAGGCAGCGAACCGGGAGCGACGCAAATTACCCCTGACCTATTCCTAGACGCCGCATGAGGCGGCGCGTTCCCTCGGCGGCGATGGTTCCGAGCACTGAGCCGGAGAGCACGTCGCCGGGGTAGTGGGCACCCAGATAGACGCGGGAGAAGGCGACCAGCCCGGCGAGCGCGTACCAAATCGCGCTGCCTTTGGGCAGGCAGCGGTGCATTACCCAGGCCCCGCCGAAGGCGGCGGCGGCATGCCCCGACGGGAAGGACCAGTTGCCAGGCTTCTTCCCCACGACGATGGCGCGCACTACGTCAATGAAGGGGCGGCGGCGGCGGAAATACTTCTTGATTGGCCCCTCCACCGCGAGCGCCGCGACCCAGATGGGCACGCTAATCCCCTTGAGGACGCGGGTCGCCTCCGGGCGCGTGCGCCGGAAGGGCCAGAAGAGCGCCACGCCGATAATCCAGGCCCAGCCGCCGTTGTAGACGACCGAGAGTTGCTGGAAGAAGGTGTTGAGCCAGCGCGGGTGTGGCCCGTTGTTGATAATGATGAAGAGCGCCGTGTCGTACTTCTGGATGCGGTTCAGGCCACGATTCTTCATCATGGCGTCCCATAGGTAGCGGCGCGGCTCTTCCAGCTTTTCGGGGTTGTCCCGCAATCCGGGGTCCGTCACCTGTTGCACGGCCTCGACCAATGCCTCGTAGGCGGGGCCTTCCAGTTCGAGCGCCATCTGGGCGATGGACTCAATCGTCGCTGCCGCCTCGTCAACCGCCTTGTTGGGCTGGGCCTTGCCAGCCGCCGTGTTGGGCTGCGCCTCGCCCGCCTCCTCTACGGCTTCAGAGGCCACCGCCGCCTGCACCTCCGGGGGCGCGTCTCCGGCGGGAGCAGGTTTGTCCTCGAATTGCGCGGCCTTTTGGCCCTTCACATCCGTAGCGAGCCGTTCGATGAGCGCGTCGGCTTTGGCGGGGGTGTTAATCGCCTTCAGCTTCGCTTCGAGTTCTTCCTCGATGGGCTTGGCGGCGGCTCTCGTGGCCTCGTCGGGCTGGTTCCAGGGGTCGGCGCTCTCGCTCATCTCGTCCTCGGGTTTGATTTCTTTTTCAAGGTCGGGCTGGTTCACTGGACGGGCCTCCGTCAACGTGAGAGTGTAGGTGAAGGGGAGTGGCGGGCCGCACCTAACAGGATACGAAGTGTCGAAGGTGTGCCCCTTATAGTGCCACAGTGATGGGCCATGAGCAAGCCGCGAACCGTCAATGGCAGGGCTGTGCCAAAGTGGGGTAGGCGAATGAGGAGAGAAGGGGCCGCACGGGCTAGCGGCCAGTATCGGCCAGTAACGGCCAGTACTGGCGAGCGAAAAAGGCCAGTTTGGTGAGAAGTAGTTGCTTTAGAACAACTCATGTGCCTATACATAGTGTATAGATGATGTGACAAGAGCATAAGCCTTTTAGGGTATCGCGCACGGTCCCTGGTGTTGGCTTCGCGCCTCTCCGCCAAAGGGCGGAGGCGTTGGTCCCACTTTCGCGCGCTGGAATATCGGGCATTCAGCCCATCCGTGTGCCGCCTCCGTGGCTATACTTTAGAGCTGTTGCATTCAATGAGGAGAGAGAATGAAAATGCAGACGATTCGGATACTGATGACAGCGGCTCTGTTCTGCATGGCCCTGTTGACTGCCTGTAACAGGACGGGTGCCGTCGCGCCCGAACCCACCCCCGCCACCTCCGGCAGCCAGGAGAGCGCGCCGCTCGAAGGGAGTTACCAGCCCCTCGCCGCCGAGGCTTGCGCGGCTTTGGCTGGCGCGATGGAGACGAGCGTCGGCGTGCCCTTTGAAGTGACCGACGAGGCTCCCTTCGAGGACACTATCAATCAGGTGAGCGGCACGGGCTGCCTCATCCAGTTCGAGGGAACGGGCGCGGAGGTGGCTCAGGATTTCGTCAGCGTGAGCCAGTCGCTCGGAAGCCTTTTTCGGGAGCAGGGTTGGACGGAGGACACGCAGTACCTCGCGGACGCTCCTGCCGCCACGCAGACCGCGTTCAAGCAGGATGATCAGGTCTGTTTATTGAACGTTGGGTGGCAGACCGCCGCCGAAGCGGGCACGGAGCCGGAAGCCTTCACCAACGCCACGCCGGAGCAGCAGCTTTGGACCATCGCCGCGAACTGCGCCCGGACTGGAGATAGCTAGGCCATTATCACAGGTAGGGGCACGGCATGCCGTGCCCCTACCTGTGACGCAACAGCCGCTATCTAGCATGTTCCTTTAGCCGTTCATTCCGCGTTGCGCTTTATCTCTCAGCGATTCTGACACCCTCAAAATGGCGGGTCAGTGGCCGGGCTTCTCGCAAGATTGTCTCTGCCACACGCAGCGCGCCCAACGTGACGCCCGCCGTGCTCTGCCCCGGAAAAATCGAGTCTCCCACCATCCACAGATTTTCTACAGGCAGGCGCGGGCTGTTCGCCACCAGCAGCGAGGTTTGAGGGAAGCCACCCACGTAGCCCCGGTGCCGCCGCGTGTAGAACTCGAAAGTTACAGGCGTGCCGTGCAGCCGGAGCCGCGTCCGGGCGCGAATATCCGGCAGGATGGTCTCCGCCGCTCGTAACAGCGTCTCAGTGTATTGCTCGGCGCAGGCGTCGTATGCCTCTCTGCCGCCGGGCTGTTCCCGCAAGGCCCACCAGGGCTGCGGGCGCGTGTGCGTGCTCAAGGTGAGGGCGCGCTGGCCTGCCGGGGCGCGGCTCTCGTCCCAGTCGGGGCTGATGCTCAAGAATGCGCTGTTTCCCTCGCCGAGGGGCAACGAGGGCTGCTGCACAATCTGGTGGTGGTTCGGGAACTCGGTGGGAATCAGCGCCTCGTCCACCCCCAGGTAGAGCGTGAAGGCTCCCCACTGCGGCGGTAGCCGATGCGCCTTGCGGCGCAGGGAGGGGGGCGCATCCTCGCCCAGCAGCGCCGCGACGTTCCAGGGCGTCAGGTTCGCCACTATCAGGTCCGCCTCGAAGGTTCCCTTCTTCGGCGTGTGGACGCGCCGCGCTCTCCCATCCGGTGCCTCGATGCGCGTCACTTCGGCTTTGTAAATGACTTTGCCGCCCAACTCGCGCACCTTCGCCGCCAGTGTCTCCGCGATGCCCCCGACGCCGCCCCTGACGTGGTAGATGCCCGCCCGCGCGAGGTCGAGCGCCACCGCGCCGAAGAGCGCCCCGGCGTGTCGCGCCGTCGTCTGCGCCGAGATGAGCAACTGCGCGTCCACGAATTGCCGCAGCAGTGCTCCTCGCGCGCCCAGTGTGTCCATCCAGCCCTGAACGTCGGCGGCAAGCAGCGGGGCCAATGCTGCCAGCGAGGGCTGGTGGAGCGCCCGCGCGGCGAGCGCCGCCACGTCACGCGCGCCGTCCGGCGGCCAGGGCGGCAGCGTCCCCGCGAAGCGCCACACCTGATTGGCGACCCACTCCTGCGATTGCCAGAACCGTTCCGCCCCGGCTCCGAAGGCGCGCTGCCGCTCCTCCTGCCACGCTTCAGGGTGGCCCCAGCGCGTCACCACGCCATCGGGCGAGTGAAAGAGCATTCCTGGTTCGGCTCGGCGCACGGGCCAGGTGATTCCCAGCCGCTGCGCGGCGAGGTCGTGCGGCCCGCCCGGCTGGAAGCCGCCGACCAGCGTCGCGCCCGCGTCAAAGTGGTAGTCCTTATAGAAAAAGGTGGCCGCGCACCCGCCAGGGTCAACGTGCGCTTCCAGCACCGTTACATCGTGGCCCGCCTTCGCCAGCACGCCCGCCACCGTCAGCCCCGCCACACCCGCGCCAATCACAACCGTTCGGCACTCGCTCATATCCTCATCACCAATCGCGTTACCGTTATCAACAAGCCATCTTCTGCGCCTACCAAAGCGCCTCCCATGCCACAGCCTCATTACTATGGCATGGGCTTCACTAACGGAATATGACCATGCTCACCATCGCAGCGCTCTTATACCAATTCATTATGAAAGTGGCGCAACTTGTTTGGGGTGCCGCCGAGGGTTACGAGGGGCAAACGACGCCCCTCTCCACCCCCGGCTACGAGTTTCGCCACTCCCCTCCGGGGAGTTCATGTCTCCGCTGACGGCCTGTTTCGCGCCACCTCTATGTTCAACTGGTATTATTATTGGAATGCATGAAACTTGCTTGGTAAGCCAGAGAAACGGGCCGGGCTGGGGGAGTTTTGGTCTGTGAAATGCCATCCACCCCTTGACCGGAGGCCCGGCAGAGTGCTAAAGTGAAAGCACACGAGTTGTGAAGAGCTAACTCACTGAAAGGAGGGTCGAGCTATGAGAGACTGGATTCGATTTACCAGTTGCTTGCTGGTCGCTCTCGCGTTTCTCGCCGCTATTTCCTTCGGGGGAGCGTCGAGCGCGGCTGCCGCTACGTGGGACCGCTCGCCAAACACCATCATCATCCAACTCAACGAAAGCGGGGGGCTGGCCGCGCCGCAGGCGACGCAGTTGCCGCAGTGGACGCTCTACGGCGACGGGTACGTTGTTTGGACCACGAGCGGCCCGGCGACGCCCGGCTTCAGCAGGCAGGTGTGGACGGGCACCCTGAGCGACGCGCAGATTAACGAACTGGTTGCCCTCGCCGACCAACTCGGCTTCTGGTCCCTTCGGGGGAGCAGCGGCGCGGGTGCCGCTACCACGACCAGTGGCGGCGCGCAGATGATTCAGGTCGCGCCGCCGGACCAACGCTCCAGCACCCTGACGTTTAACCTGTCGGACCGCCGCCATTCGGTTCAAATCTACCCGGCTGGCAGCGCGAGTGCTCCGCAGGCGTACCGAACCCTGCGTGACCGGCTCCTGGCGACCCAACCCGCGAACGCGGCGGCCTTCTCGCCAACCTCCTTCCGGCTGCAAGCGCGGAGCCTGGGTGCCGCGACGGGCAACCGAGCCCAGCTTGCCGAGTGGCCCTTCGCGGAGGTCTCATTGGCGAACGTGGCGGCACGGGGAGCCACGCTCAACGGTGCGCGGGGGAACGAAATCGGCACCTTCCTCATCGCCCGGAACTACAACGCGAGGCAGGGTGGCATCGCCTACAACGTCAAACTCTTCGGCCAACCGCCACGCCCCACGACTCTGCGTTAAGCTGGCTGCCGACTAGTACCAATTCATCGTAAAAGTGGCGCAAAGTGGGTGGGGTGCCGCCAAGGGTTGCGCTCCGCTCCACCCCCGGCTATTCACCCCAAGCGGTCTGAGCACCGCTTGGGGACCCCGTATGCTTTCGCCACTCCCCTCCGGGGAGTTCATGTCCCCTCTAACCACCCATTTTGTGCCACCTCTATGTTCAATTGGTATAACTAATAGAGCGCCCGTGTAGCACGGGCGCTCTATTTTTATTTGGTTGTCTCTATGCAGTTGTTGGGCAGGTTGCCGGTCTAGCCGCGCTTCCGACGCCACAGGGCGAGGGCACCCAGCGAGCCGACCAGGGTCACGCCAGCCAACCAACCGACGGGGTTCGTCGCGGGCGTGGCGCTGTAGCTATCCACCGTGACGGCCAACGGCGTCTCAAGGCTCCAGCCCATGTCCTGAAAGAGACCCCTGGTGAGCGGGCCTGGATCGTGGATGCCCTCGGCGGTATCCAGGAAGCCCGTCATCAGCGAGTCCCGGTTGCCCGGCGGGAACGTGTCCTCATCCCAGTGGGAGTAGCTCGTCCCCTGCTGGAACTCGTTAGGCGCGTAAATCTTGGGCCGATTGCCGCCGCCCAGAACAGCAACGGTGGTCGCGCTGTCAATGAAGAGGTCATCGCTGATGAGCTCCGCCGCGAGTTCGTTAGAGGGATTCGGGAAGCCCCAGAGAGCCTGCCCCTCACCCGTCTCGACGAAGACATCGTAGATGACGGGCCAGGGCGTATCCATGCCCTGAGGGGTGAATCCGAGCATGCCTTGCCCATCCTGGATACGGGCCGAGCCGACGAAGCCCAGGCCGTGCCCCAGCTCGTGAAGCACGACGCTCACGAAGTCGTAGGTGTCAGCAGGCGTGTTCGCGTCCGTACCGAAATACCAGTTCGGGAAGACACTGCTGAACCGGGCAACGATGTCGGGGTTCTCAGGAGAGAGGTCCTCTCCCGCCCACTTGTTCGCCAGGGCGAGGGGATAGAAGACATCCTGGCGCGGCGCGGGGTTGGGTCCCTCCCAATTGGCGATGAGGCTCGCTGGCCCCGCGCTGCCCAGCACGCCTTCCTCAAGCGGCTCCCAACTGGCATTGACGATAATCTCCACCGGGGAAGTCAACTGCGCTTCCCAGATGTTGACCGCGTGCTCGAACGCGGCCTGCGCCTCAGGCGTGAAGCCAGTGTAGTTCACCGTGATATTCGCCGTCTCCACGCTGGACGCCGAATAATCGTAGTCAGCCGAGGGGCGAACCGAGGTGAAGGCGTTCGCGTCGCCTGCCCGCAGTTCAATCATCCTGCCGGGGACTACCACCGTCTGTCGCTCCGGCGCGGACCCCAGCGCGGCCCCTGGCCCAAGCGCCACGAGGAACAGGGCCAAAAGAACCAGCGCCGAGATAAACTTGCCCACAGCTTTCAATTGCCCTGGGTCTTTTGTCATACGGCTACCTCCTTAAAAACACACCAGCGAACGAGGTTATACAGTGCGTAGAAGCAGCGCCCATCTCGACGGTTGTCAGACTCTAGCGCGGATGCTTCTACCTGCGGCGAGTATAACAAGGTTTCTTTTACCTTACAAGAACCCAATTCTTCTGAGCGCGGGCCTTCTTTCTGCTCCCCGGTTGCTTCCTCCGCGCGCCTCCGGGTGGGCAGATTCCTATTGATAGATTCGCCTGCGCCCATCATACTGTCCGCACGGAGGAAACAGAGTGCAGGACAACACGATGGAACGCCAAAGAAAAACATTGAAACTCAGCCTCTTCTTCGGAATCCTGTTCGCCCTGGGCTGGTTCACGGGCATAGGTTCTGCCACGCACCTCCTTCGGGGTTCGGGTGTCACCTTCCTGCCGGTCCTTACCCGCGCAGACGGCCTGCCGGAGCTACCCG
>DASVVH010000357.1:0-6552 GCA_036386615.1 Ardenticatenaceae bacterium | reverse complement strand
GGGTTATTGGCGTCGGGAAGACGACCCTGGCGCGCCTGCTGCAACCTGACTACGAAGCCGAGTTGATGCTGGAGGTGTTCGAGCAGAATCCCTTTCTCCCCCTCTTCTACACCGACCCGGAGCGCTACGCCTTCCAGACGCAGATTTTCTTCCTGCTGAACCGCTATCGCCAGCAACGTGGCCTCCTCGAACGAGTGGGGCGCGTGCCCTTGTTGAGCGACTATCTCTTCGCCAAAGACCAGTTGTTCGCGCGGCTCAACCTTCAAGGAGACGAGTGGGCGACCTACGAGCACTTGCATCAAGCACTTGCCGACCAGATTGCCCGGCCCAATCTGGTCATCTACCTGCGCGCGGAAGTGGACACGCTTATGGGCCGCATTGCCCAGCGTGACCGTCCTTACGAGCGCGGTATGTCGCGGGACTACATCACGCGGCTGGCGCAGGCATACGATCGCTTCTTCGATAGCTACGCCTCCGACTCGCTGCTCGTGATTGAGACCGACGACCTGAACCTTTTGACGCGCGAGGATTTGAACCGTATTGGGGAGCAGGTGCGCGCCACCATAGACGCGGGCATCTACCAGCAACGGCTCCCCTTCGCGGAGAATGGGACGACCTTGCCCCTTGCTGCGGCCCTGCGCGATATGGCAGAGACGAGAGGTAGCGAGGAACGGGCGAGTGGCCTTGACTCTGACCCCTTTCTGGCCTATCTGGAACTTCAGGAAGAGATGGGGATGCTCGCCTCCGCCATGCGGTGGCACCGCGCGGGCGCGAACTCGAACGATATGCTCCTGGCCCGGCAGGCGGTGAGCGCCGCCGCGCAGAGTCTGCTCCGCCTCGCCCGCGAGCTTGACGTGGACCTGGGCCAGTCGGAGCCGCGCGAGCAGGTGCAGGCGGAAGCCCACGCGGTAGGGGCAAACGGGGACTAGATGAAGCGCTTCATCGCCATCGCGGGGAACATTGGGGTGGGAAAATCGGCACTGACGCGCCTGCTGGAGCAGCGGCTCGGTTGGGAACCATTCTACGAGGCGGTGAATGATAATCCTTACCTTCCAGATTTCTACCGGGATATGCAGCGCTGGGCCTTTCAGAGCCAGATTTTCTTCCTGAGCCGCCGCCTGCAAGACCATCGCAAAATTCTGGACCATCCGGCCTCCGCGATTCAGGACCGTTCTGTCTACGAGGATGCCGAGGTGTTCGCCCGGAACCTCTACTTGCAGGGGTTCATGAGCGAGCGCGACTATGGTGCCTACTGCGAGTTGTATAACGCCATCGTCGCCTTCGTGCCGCCGCCCGACCTTCTCGTCTATCTGCACGCGGACGTGGATACTCTGCTGGCGCGCATCGCCCTGCGTGGGCGCGACTTCGAGCAGACCATCTCGCGCGATTACTTGCAGCAGTTGAACGACCTTTACGAGGAGTGGACCGCGCGCTTCAACCTATGCCCGGTCCTCACGATTCAGGTGACGCATCTGGATTACGTTCAGCACGAGGAGCAGCTATCCCGCATCGCCAATCACATCCTCGACCACCTACAGAGAAGAGACGTGGTGGGGATGTGAGATATGTGAATGTGAGATGTGGGGTATGAGATAACGGCAAACGCCCGTGGGAACAGACATCATTGTCTCGGAATCTTCGTGGCTCTTTGCCTGAATCCATTACTACCAGTATACCTTTATAGCTAGCAGCCATTAGTTGTTATCTCACATCCCATATCTCGTATCCCACATCTCACATCTCGTATCTCATTCAGGAGTTCGCTATGCGCCGGGAGATAACCAGTTGGTACAGTGATCGGTTGTACATGGAGATGCCGTTGGTCGCTTACGGCCACGCGGGCGTCCCGATTTTGATGTTGCCCACCGCCGCCGCCGACTTTCTGGAATACGAACGCTTCCTCCTCATCGATGCCATCGCGCACCACATTGACGCGGGGCGGGTGCGCGTCTACTCCGTGAACAGTGTCAACCGCCAGAGCCTGATGAACGACCAGGCATCGCCGCCCGTCAAAATCGAACTATTGAAACGCTACGACAGCTATCTCATCAACGAGGTGCTGCCCCTCATCCGCCAGGACACGGGCAACCCGCACGCGCTGCCAATCAGCTTCGGCATCAGCCTGGGAGCCTACCTCGCGGCTAACACCTTCTTCAAGCACCCCGACCTCTTCGGCGGCGGCATCTTCATGGGTGGAACCTACGACATCCGCGCCTACCTGTGGGGCCACTACGACGAGAATGTCTACTTCAATAACCCCGTAGACTACCTCTCCGACCTTAACGACGATTACTATCTGCCCATCCTGCAAAGCGGCTCGCGCCGAATCGTCATCTACTCCGGGCAGGGAGCCTACGAAGACCCGAACCGCTCCCGCCAATTGTCGGGGATTCTCAACAGCAAGGGCATCCCGCACTGGCTGGACCTGTGGGGCCACGACGTGAACCACGACTGGCCCTGGTGGCGCAAGGCGCTGGACCACTACATCAACCAGCTCTTCACCTAGCCAGTTCACGCTTTATGTCAGAATGGGAAAGAGTCGGTGGAAGTTAATAGCGAGTGGATAGGAGTCAGATGAGGCGAGAGTATTTCCGGTGGTGGAGTCCGGCGTTGCAGCGCGATATGGAGTTGCTGGTTGTCGGGCACAGCGGCGCGCGGGTCATCGTCTTCCCCACCTCGATGGGCAAGTTCTACGAGTGGGAAGACCGAGGCATGATGGAGGCGATGCGCTGGCAGATAGACCGGGGTTGGTTCCAGTTCTTCTGCGTGGACAGCGCCGACGCGGAAAGCTGGTACAACTACGGCGCGCACCCCGGCTACCGCGCCTACCGTCAGGTGCAGTACGAGCGGTACATTCTGGACGAGGTGATTCCTCTCTCGTGGAACATGAATCGCACTCCCTATCTCATCACAACAGGGGCCAGCTTCGGCGCGTACCACGCCGTGAACATGGCCCTGCGCTGGCCGCAGGTCTTTCAGCGAGCGCTCGGCATGAGCGGCATCTACGACATCTCGCGCTGGGTGCGTGGCTACCAGGACGATAACGTTTACTTCAACAATCCCGTCGCCTACATCAAGAACGCGCACGACCCCTGGCACCTGGACCAACTGCGCCGCCTGGACCTCATCATCGTCGTCGGCGAGCACGACCCGCACATCGGGCACAACCGCTACTTCTCGGACCTCCTCTGGCAGAAGAACATCTGGCACGCTCTGCGCGTCTGGGATGGGTGGGCGCACGATTGGCCCTGGTGGCAGCAGATGCTGCCGATGTACATTGGAGGGGCGGATTAGGAGGGTGGCGACGACCGACGACCGACGACCGACGACCGCCAACGGCACGTCTGCGGACGCAGCGTTAGCGTCACAGAGCTATTCGTGGCGAGTGGTGGAGGGGCCGGAGGGGTTGAGGATCGAACCGCGCCCGGAGGTCGTGGGTAGGTTATCCGAGGCAGGGCGCTTTCTGCCGCAGGGAGCCTATACGACGCTGCGAACCTACGGGCGGACGGGGCTGCTGGCGTTGGAGCAGCATTTTGACCGCCTAGACGAGACGGCTCGTTTGTTGGGCCACCCCGTCACGCTCCCGCGCGACGAGCTGCGCCGCCTGCTCTGCGAGGTGTTGCGCGGGTTGGAATGGGAGGCGAGTTCGGAGACGCGGTTGCGTTTGACGGTGGATTGCGCGAAGCGAGTTGGAGAGATATGGTTCTCCGTCGAGCCACTGCCCCTCCCCTCGCCTGAAGATTATGCCAAGGGCGTCAGTGTGCTCACCCGCCCGATGCACCGCGAGAATCCCAAGGCAAAAGACAACGCCTTCATCGCCGCCTCGCGGGAGGCACGCGCTCTGCTGGGGCCAGAAGTCAACGAGGTGCTGATGGTTGGGCCGGAGGGGCGCATCCTGGAGGGATTGAGCAGCAACTTCTACGGCGTGCGCGGCGGCACCGTCTGGACAGCAGAGGAGGGCGTGCTGCCCGGCATCACGCGCTCGCTCATTCTGGAGGAGGCGTCCCGCGCCGGAATCCCTGTGCAATTGGAGGCGCTGACCCTCGATGAACTGAGCACCCTCGATGAAGCCTTCCTTTCCAGCACCAGCCGCGCCGTTCTCCCCATCGCGCAGATTGACAGCGAGCAGGTGGGCACGGGCAAGCCGGGGCCGATTACGCAATGGCTGGCGCAACTCTATGAGGCGAAACTGCAACAGCGTATTGAATGGCTATGCGAAGAATGATGGTCGAGACGTGACCCCGTGAGCTGAACGACTCACGGGAAAGGCCGATGATGCGCCCTATCCCTATTCTCCTCACTACCACGCTCCTACTGGCCCTGCTTGCCTGCACAATCCCGCCCTCTGTTACACCCTCAACGCCGCAAGCCAACCCTTCCGGCGACACCCATCGCTGGCAAGCACTCCCGGTTCTGGTTGACCTCAGGATCGGGCCAGGCTATACCTCCTTCAATCGGGCATGGTCTTCCATGCCTGACCTCGTTTTGTATGCCGATGGCCGCCTCCTCATCACCCGCTATGACTACTCCTCCTCTACTAACCGTTACACGCGCGCCACGCAGGAGGCATACCTGCCCCCCGAAGAGGTATGCACCTTCCTGTTCCAAATCGAGGCGGATGGCTTCTTCGATTTCGACCCCGCCGAATACGAAGAGCCACGAGTCTCTGACAGTGGCACGGTCTATATGACAGTAGCGGCGTGGCGGAGCCAGCACGTAGAGGCATACGCCCTTCACCACGCAATCAAGGATGGCGGCACGCCGCCCGCGCTCGCCGCCACCTACGAGCGCTTGGGCAACTACCAGCCTCCCAATGCGCGCCTCTACCAACCGGAGCGCGTGGCCCTCCTGGTCACGCAGCACGAGTCCAACGCCACCAGCACTGAGGCATTGTGGCCGCTTGCCCCTAGCCTTGCCTCCCTGGCAGAGAGGGGCAGCCCCACCAATGAATTGGACAACGAACATTCTCTCGTTCTGGAGGGCGCGGAAGCCGCCGAGATGTACGCGCTCTTCGGAGATGAATTCAGCAAACAGTACACGGAGGGCGCGCACACGTACACCGTGACGATTCGCCCACTCCTCCCCCTGGAGCAATGGAATGGGGAAAACCCCTGGGAACCAGCGCCTTATCCATACGCCACCACCCCAACGACAGAATTGACGTGCGACCCGGCGGCGATGGTCGCCACGTCACCCGTACCCCTCTCCCCCGCCGCATCGCCCAGCGCTCCAGCCTCGCCCGCGCCTGCCACGCCCTCGCCAACGCCTATCGCGCGGGGCATTCTCGCAGCCGGAGCACCCTTAGAACAGGTGCGCGTCATCGGTGGGCGCAACAAGCCGGGACAACTTCATGGTGCGTGGTCTCTCGTCGTCACCCCGGACGGCGAGGTCGTTGTCAATGACATGCTCAACCGACGGCTACAATGGTTCTCACTGGACGGAGTGTTCCTGCGCGAAGCGCCAACGCCATCGTCCCTCAGCTTCGACCTCGCGCTCGGCCCGGACGACACGCTGCTCGTCACAGACCCCGATCATCGCGTTCACGTTCTCTCGCGGGACGGCCAACTTCTACGCACCCTTGAAGGCTGGCCTCCTCCAACCCCCAGATTTGAAGGCAGCCGCGACCTATTGGACGAGATTGCTTCGGCACCTGACGGCACGATTTATCTGACTGAAACGCCCGGCAGTCGGGTTGTCATCCTCAACGCGGATGGCTCTCTTCGGGAAATCTGGATCGGGCCGGAGGAAAACCCATTTGAAAGCATCTTCTCTCTGGGAACTGACGCGCATGGGAATCTTTATGTAGCATCCGATAGCCAGAACCGCGTCGTCAAGCGCTCCCCCGAAGGTCAAGTCACAGAAATTTATGTCAGCTCACCCGCGAACATCCTCCCAGCGGCGGATGATTCCTTTTACGAGGCGAAATACCGCACCATCAGGCGCTATGATAGCAGCGGCGCTATCGTGCAGGAGTGGAGTGATTCGCGGCTGGCGGAAAGCCGCCTATACGACATGGCGCTGGCACCGGATGGCACCCTGTTCCTCCTGGAAGACCCTGAACCGGAAATGAACCCGGACGCTGACTTCGCTATACATCGCTACAGCCCGGAAGGGGAGCCAATCGCCGACTTTGGAAGTACCAGACTTCAGCCGGACCAATTCGCCGGGCACTCCGCCTTCTCCGTCTCGCGGGCGGGCGACCTATGGGTGATAGGCGGGGATGGACAATTCGCCCCCTTTGAGCTATCCGTGACCAGATTGATGCACTACGGTGGCAACGGCGAGCACCTTGCCACCTTTGAGCCGTCAGGCGAGAATAGTCTGGCCTGTGACAGCTATCTCCTAGCCGCGATGTCCGACCAGAGCGTTTTCGCGGGGGAACCGTGTACGGGAGAGGTCATGCAGTTTAGCTCCGAGGGCCAACTGTTGCAGCGCTGGGGCGAGCGCGGCATGGCTCCGGGGCAATTCAACCTGATGCGGGCGATGACGCTCGCTCCCGATGAGCAATCGCTCTTCATCGTGGACGAGGGCAACCGCCGCATCTCTCAGTTC
>DASVVH010000356.1:0-6282 GCA_036386615.1 Ardenticatenaceae bacterium | reverse complement strand
TCATGCGCTGGGAGCCTAGCAGTTCCGCCGGGTTGGGCGGTAGGGGGCCACTTGACAGCACCTGCAAGCCCTCAACGTCCGTCTTCTGCAAGTAGCGCCGCAAGTCACCGCCGCGCTCGATGAGCGCCGTGGTCAGCCCTTCATGGTTCGGCAGCTTGAAGATGGAGTGCTGAACGGGGCGGCGGAGGTCGGCATCCACGAGGATGGTCTTCTGGCCGCTCTGCGCGATGACCGTAGCGAGGTTGGCGGCGGTGGTGGACTTGCCCTCGCCCGGTGCCGGGCTGGTCACGACGAGGGAGTGCAGGTCTTCGTCCACGAGAGCAAAGCGAATGTTCGTCCGCAGCATCCGGTACGCCTCGATGATAGGGGACCGGTTGCCCAGAGTGGATACAAGGGCGCGCTGCCCACCCGTATCCATGCGCTCGATGGTTGCCAGGGTTCCGAGGTTGAAGCGGCCTATATCGCTCTCGGTCTTGATGGTGTCGTCGAGAATCTCAATCAGGAAAGCGATGCCAAGCCCTATCATGCCGCCCAGAACCGCGGCGAGAAGCGTGTTGAGCAAGACGCGGGGGCGAATGGGCCTGACGGGTACCTGGGCTGGTTCAATTACCGAAAGGATGTTGGTCTCTTGCGCTTCAGCTAGCCGAATCTCCGAGAGATTCCTCAGGTAGGCTTCGTAGGTTGTCTCTTGCAGGCTAAGTTGAGCGTTGAGCGCGGAGATTGCCGCGATGGAGCTATCAGGCTCCGCCTGAGCCTCGGCGAGTTCCTGGCGCGTCTCGGAAATCTGGCGCTCCAGGCCGCGTATCTCTTCGTTTAGGGCTGCTTTGTGGCCCACCCAGGTCTGCGCCTGCCGCTCGCGCTGCTGTTCACTGACGATTTCAGGGAGATGGTTCGCCACGAAAGCCGCCGCCGCCGGATCCTCGCTCTCGACAACGATGGACAACAACCCGGTGTTGCGACGGGTATTGACGGAGATATTCAGCACGGCGGGGCGAGTGCCCAGGTCGCGGATAACTTCCTGTTTAACGTCTCGCCCCCTCAACAACTCGACGTAGGTGTTGGCGAGGCGCTCCTGCGCGAGAAGATCCTGGTAGCCCATCTCTCCGGTCGCGGTTGCCCGGCTATTGAGAAAGACAGTGGAAGCCGCCGCGAAGATGGGCGTCTGCTGCTTGCTAAACAGGTAAGCTCCTGCCCCCGCGACTAGCGTGCAAAGCACGATGAGCCAGAGCCAGCGCCTCAGAATTGAAAGGATACTACGTAGGTCCATTTACATTCCTCGATCCGCGAATAGCGCGGTGCGGAAATACTCTAGTCTAAGATAGAGTGTCTCTTGCTGACCATATTGATGCTTAGACAGCGCCTCAGTATACTCAGCTTGACCCTGATTGGCAAGAATTTTGGCTGGCGTGTGCTCAGAAGAAGCATGTGGCGATGACGGACGACAGGAAACCCGATGCGGAGCGCGGAACGCGGAAGGCGGAATGAGCAGCGACAGGGGGCGAACTCCCCCACATCTGAAGGAATGAGGGATGAGGGATGAGGAAGGAAGTACGGCACAGAGGGGAAGTTGACCATAAAGATATGTACATTTATTGACATCGCGATTAATCATGTCATGTGCGGCAAGGCTGCCAACAGAGATGGAGGGGGCGCGGAGGGTCGAAAATGCCCTAAATTGGTGCCTTACATCGGTGCTGTAGCGCGCACCCTTCAAGCATGGAGTGGTTGACATCCGCGCCGCTACCGTGCGCGTTCGATGCAGGAGGGCAACGGATAACGACTTCACCACAAAGACACAGAGAACACACCAACAGTAGGCGCTTTAAGCGAAGAACGGCCACAGAGGATTTCATGTTCGGCTCCTGAGTTTTAAGGAAGCTGTGCAAACTGAAGGCGCGGAGTACGAAGCGGGCGAGACGCCCGCGCTCCCACCTCTTTTCAACAGCTCAATGCTTGGACAGGTTAAGCAGGATAGCGCGGCTAGAAAAACGTGTGTTTCTACAATATAAAAGACCTCAAGTGCCAAATTTCTGAGGAATTGGTCTGAAGGAGAAGAATTGGGGACGATGGTAGGCAGTAGATGTCAGGGGTGCGGCTCAAGTGGTGGGCACCTTTGACGCGGTTCGTGCCGGAAAGTACAATGGCCTTCCGCTCCCCTCCGGGCCGGAAAAGGGCGTGGCTTTAGCGGGTGCCAGCCCTGATGGAGAAATATGCATCATATTCAGGCAAGATGTAATGAACGTGTGGAACCTCGCCTTTAACGCCCTGTCCATCGCGGGCCTCGCGCTGCTGCTGGCAGGCTTGAGTTACGGCGACTGGGCGAAGCATACGAGTAGAGAAGGAACGCGCGCGGGCCGCGCGGGCCTCTTCGCCCCTGTCGGCTTGCTGCTCATCGGCCTGGGCATGGCTGCCACGAGCGATGGTTGGCTAGAGCGGGCGGCGTGGGGCCTCCTCGTCCTGCTGGTGGTGTTGCGACTGGCGGCCCGAAGGTCGCCCGCGCCGCGATTGCGCGAGCGCGCCACACGCGCGCCTGACTATCAACCCCCCACATGAAGGTTCCAGCCGCGCTCCGACGCGGGTTCGCCTCAACGCCAGCCCGAACCCTCTTTGGCCTGGCGTTAACGCTGTTGACGCTCTACCTCGCCTTCCGCCGGGTTGATATTGGCGAGGTGTGGGAGGTTCTGGCCCAGGCAGAGGGGGCGTTCGTCGTGCTGGCCCTGGGGAGTGGCCTGCTGAACCATCTCGCCAAGACGCTGCGCTGGCAGGTTCTGCTGGGCGAGCAACGGCGTTCCGTGTCGCTGTGGACGCTCTTTAGCGTGCTGCTGATGGGGCAGGCGTTGAACACCCTGCTGCCGCTCCGGGCGGGCGAGGTGGTTCGTGTCTACATGGTGGGCGGGAGGGGGCCGGGCCGCAGCTTTACGGCGGGGACGATTGTGTTGGAAAAAGTGCTGGACATGCTTTCCTACACGCTGCTTTTTTTTTGCTCGTTCTCCAGATTTCCGTCCCCGCCTGGGCGAGCGCGCCCGCCTATTCCTTCGTGGTAGCCGCGCTTCTGGGCACGCTGCTCGTGCTCTTTCTGCTTTTCCGGCGGGAGTGGCTGCTTTCCATCCTGTCGCGGATGATGTCAAGGGTCGCCCCGCCGCTTCAGGCGGACATCGTGAACCGGGTTGGGTTGGCCTTTTCCAGCCTCGCGGTGCTTCGGAACCAGCGCGACAATCTCAGGCTGGCGTGGTGGAGCGCGGTGGTGTGGGGGACGGCCATCCTGACGAACTACCTCGTCTTGCAGGCGCTGCACCTCCCGGCTCCTCCGGTCAGCGCGCTCTTCGTGCTGCTGGTGGTGCAGGTGGGCATCTCGCTCCCCTCAGCCCCCGCGACCATCGGCGTCTTCGAGTATCTTTGCGTGGTGGCGCTGGCCTTCTTCAACGTCGAGGCGACGGAGGCGCTGGGCTTCGGCATTCTGCTGCACATCCTCGTCTTCGCGCCGCCCACGCTGGCAGGGCTGTTGCTCTTCTGGAGTTCGGGCGTGACCCTCTCACAGGTGACGGCGCAGCCGCTTCACCAGGGGCCTAGTGAGAAATAACCGCAACTTTCATAATTATGGTACACTCATAAATTGTTGTCTCCGGCCATACACGACGAGGAACCGTGCTACGGGAAGGTCAGCCGCTCAGGACAACCAGTGCCGTAACGAACACTATGGTTGAACCACTCACGATACAGCTTCCGACGCCACATGTGATTGGCGGTGTCCAGGTCCATCCGATTCGGCTCAACGAATTGCTGGCCTGGATTCCTCAGGTCATCAGTACGCGGCAGCATGCTACCGTCATGTATCTCAACGCTTACGCGGTGAATCTGGCGCAGCAGAACAGTGAGTTTCAGGAGGCAATCAACCGCGCGACGCTCGTCTTCTGCGATGGAAACGGCGTGCGGCTCGCCGCCGGGCTGCTGGGCGCGCCTCTGCCTGAGCGCTTTACCCCGCCGGACTGGATTCCGCAACTGGCGGCGATGAGTGACCGGAGAGCGTTCAGGCTCTTCTTCCTGGGGGCGCAGCCGGGCGTGGCGGCGCTGGCGGCGGAGCGGCTGCAAAGGCAGTTCCCCACCCTGGAGATTGCCGCGCATCACGGCTACTTCGACCGGCACGGTGCCGAAAACGAGGGGGTGGTGCGCCGCATCAACGAGGCGGCCCCGCACATCCTGCTCGTCGGGATGGGGATGCCGCGCCAGGAGTTGTGGATACAGGAAAACGGGGCGCGCCTTTCGGCCCCGGTGACGATTTCAGTCGGGGCGCTCTTCGATTATCTGGCGGGGGAGATGCCGCGCGGCCCCCGGTGGCTGACGGATAACGGCTTCGAGTGGCTGTGCCGTCTCTGGTTCGAGCCGCGCCGACTGTGGCGGCGCTACCTGCTGGGCAACCCGGCGTTTATCTGGTTGGTGCTGCGCCAGTTCCTGCGCGAGCGGGAGGCGCGGAAGTCCATCCGTGCCGATGGATGAGCGGGAGAGGGGCGAGAGTTCCTTTAAGGACATCTCAAGAAAGTTTAACCGGAATACTATTGACTACGTCGGACTCTCCCGATACACTGAAGGCTGGCGACTGGAATGCGCCCGTCGGCCAGTGGCTCCCACTGCTCCGCGAGACGCTGGCGCGCGAGGGGTCGTTCCGGTGGCAGATGGAAGGCAGCAGCATGTCTCCCACGCTCTCGCCGGGCTGCGAGATTGAGATTGCCCCGCTGACCTCCCCCCCGGCTCTGGGCGAGTTGCTGGTCTTCGTCGCCGACGACACGCTGGTCATCCATCGGCTCGTGCGGCGATGGCGGGGGCAGTGGATTACGCAGGGGGATGGACGAACGCTACCCGACAGGGCTATCCCGCCGCAGGCGGTGCTGGGCCGGGTCGTGCTGGCATACAGGTCGGGTCAGTCTTTCTGGCCTACCAAGTACTCAAGACATCTTGCATTGTTGTGGGTTATACGTTATTATGTATATCGTCTGCAACGATGGGGGAGACAGGCTGTTTGCAGACTCCGGTAATCTCGCCCAACACGCTGCAACTCGATGTCGGTGGCGTGACACTCCAGCTTGGCCTGCCATCGGAGGAGCTTTATACTTTCTTTCAGGCGCATTATCACTCCTTCCTGAGTGATGTTCCTGCACGCTGGAAGGTGGCGCTCGCGGTGGATTCATCGCTGAGTGGGCAAACGGTGGAGTGGGTGGAGCACGATGGGGCGGTGACTCGCTATAGGCTCGGCTCCGAAGAGGGGTGGATAGACTTAGCGGAGCAGCAGGCAAGCGTCACTATCTCCCGCCCCACCGATGCCCGTATGGGCCTCAACCATGTGCTGAGTTTTATCTGTTTGCAGGAACTGCCACGCCACCACAATGCGCTTTACGTTCATGGCGCGGGGGTCGTGATTGATGGCGAGGGCTACATCTTCTTCGGCGCATCGGGGCAGGGCAAAAGCACTGTCTCCCGTCTGGCGGAGGGGGTAGGTCAGGTTCTCTCCGATGAGGGCGTGATTGCACGGCTGGGCAGCAATGGAGCCACGCTCGCCAGCAGCCCCTTCTGGGGAACGGGAACCCCCATCGAACAGATACGGCCCGTTCAGGTGGGTGACGTTCCATTGCGCGCGATGTACTCTCTCGTACACGCGCCGCGCTTTGAGCTATCGCCTCTCCGGCCCGCAGTCGCCGTCATGGAGCTGCTTACCAGCGAGAAGATTGCTACGGAGCGCGTCGCAAGCGCCAGCGTCTGGCTGGAAGTCGCTCAGAAGCTGGTCGCCGAGGTGCCCCTCTACCGACTGGGGTTTCTGCCCACGCGGGAGTTGTGGGACTTTCTCGGATTAAAGAAAGATTGAGCGGAGCCGGAGGATGCCGACGAACCCCAGCGCGAAACCAACCCGCCATCCTCGGCTAGCGTCCCGTGTCGTGGACGGTGAGGCCGTACTCGTTGATCCTGAACGCAACGTCGTCCGCATGCTCAATACCGTTGGTTCGCGCATCTGGGAACTGGCCGACGGTACGCGAACGGTGGACGAGATTGCCGACGCTCTCACCGAGGAGTTCGAGGTCGAAGCGCCAGAGGCTCGCCAGAGTGTCGTCGAGTTCGTGGACGAGCTTGCCGATAAGGAATTACTCGTCTGGGCTTAGGCCCAATCCCGCCATAATAGGTCGTTCACCTCTCATCCGATTCGCAAGGAGTCTATCTAACATGCAGACCAAAATCACTCGCCCGCAGTCCGACACGCCTGGGAATCGCAAGGCGAAGTGGGAAGCGCCGCGCATC
>DASVVH010000355.1:0-7442 GCA_036386615.1 Ardenticatenaceae bacterium | reverse complement strand
CTGCCGTGCCAACGTCAATCGCCCGGTTCCCGCCCTGGATAATGGCGGCAATTTGAAGGTAGTCGTCGCCGAAGTCGGCCACGTTGTTGAAAGTCACTATCGTGCTGCCGCCCGCCGGGAGCGACACCTGTTGGATGCTGGGCGCACCCTGGAAATAGATGAACCCGGTCCACGACTCGCCGAGGAAGTTGTTATTCTCAACGGGAACCTCAACCGTGCCTTTGGGATAGGTGGCGAGGGCGTCGCAGGCGGGAGCCTCGGTGACGCGGCGGTAATCCGTGCCGTTCGCTCGGATAGCGAAGACATCGGAGTGGTTGAGGGAGCACCAGTTCTCGTGCGTGCTGGCAAAGGCCAGTTCCGAGCCATCGCGCCGCCAGGTGAGATTCAATACGCCGTAGACTTCGTGCGGGTCATCCAGGCCGTGCGCCCACAGGCGTCGGTCATTGCTGCCGTCCGGCGCGACGAGCCGAATCTCATCGCGGGTATCCCCCCGGACGTAGGCTATCACGCTCTCGCCGCCCCGTGCCGAGGCGACATGGGGGCTGAAAGGTTCGAGCGCGGCAAAGGCCAGCAGGAGGGCAGCCAGAAGCAGGAAGAGCGCGGAGGTCAGGAGTCGTGTGGGGCTGGTCATGGATGGTTCCTTTCTAGGGGACGTGTTTGGAAGCGGGGTCGTGCTCGCCGACGCCGGAGCATTGGTCCTGGAGGAAGGCGAAGAGGCGCTCCAGGGTGGCGAAGCCCAGGCGCTCGCCCGTGTGAGGGTGTTCCAGCGACGCTCGCCAGACCACCTCCCCGTCAGCACTGGTCTCCCACAGGCGGAGCAGGTACGAGGCGTAACGCGCCTCCTTCATGGTCATCTCTGTTTGCACAACACCTCCTTGCCAATTTCGCTCATCGTAACAGGGCACCGTGAGGAAAACGTGAGGGGCATCCGTTGAAGTCTGCGGCGCGTTGGTCTATACTGATTGGGCAACCCCGTTGTCACTCACCACTGAGGCCAACGATGCCACACCTCTCGCTCTCCCTGCTGGGGCCAATGCAGGTCACGCTGGACGGCCAAACCCTGACGGGGTTTGAGTACGACAAGGTGCGGGCGCTGCTGGCCTATCTGGCCGTCGAGGCGGATCGCCCGCACCGTCGAGAAGCGTTGATGGGGCTGCTGTGGCCCGACCTGCCGGACGCCTCGGCCCGGATGAACCTGCGTCAGGCTCTGGCAACGCTGCGCCGCGCCATTGGAGACCGCGCCGTCGATTCCTCCTATTTGCTGGCGAACCGCGACACGGTGCAATGGAACCCGTCAAGTGACGGCTCGCTCGACGTTGCCGCGTTCACCTCGTTGCTCGATGAGACGGAGCAGCACGCCCACCGCCGCGCCGAGCATTGCCGCCCCTGCGCGGAGCGGCTTCAGGAGGCGGTGCAACTCTATCGCGGCAGCTTCCTGGCCCAATTCTCTCTATCCGACAGCGTGTTGTTCGAGGAGTGGGCACTGCTCAAACGGGAGTGGCTGCACCATCGCGCGGTGGCGGCGATGGGTCGGCTCGTGACGTATCACGAGCGGCGCGGCGACTACGAGCAGGCGATTTCCGCCGCCCGCCAGCAGTTAGAGTTGGACTCTTGGCGTGAGGAGGCGCATCGTCAGTTGATGCGCCTGCTGGTGCTGAACGGAGAGCGCAGCGCGGCGCTGGCCCAGTATGAACGCTGCCGCCGCCTGTTGGCGGAGGAGTTAGGCGTCGAGCCGGAAGCAGAGACGACGACGCTCTACGAGCAGATTCGGGAGGCGACGCCCGACGCGCCCGTCGAGGTGAGGCGGCTCAACCTCCCGGCGAACCGCCCCCATAACCTGCCGCCGCAGCCGACGCCGTTCGTGGGTCGAGAACAGGAGTTGGCCGACCTCTCCGCCCTGCTGGACAACCCCGCCTGCCGTCTGGTGACGCTGGTCGGCATGGGCGGCGTCGGCAAGACGCGACTGGCGCTCCAGGTTGCCACCGAACAACTCGAAAGCTTCGCCGACGGGGTACACTGGGTGCCCCTTGCCGGACTCCACTCGGCGGAGCGGCTGATTCGTACCATTGGCGACGCGGTGGGCTGCTCCTTTTCAGGTCAGGAGGAGGTCCGGCACCAGCTTCTCTCCTGCCTGCGCGACAAAGAAATGCTGCTGGTGCTGGACAATTTCGAGCACCTGTTGGAGGAGGCGGGATTGCTGGCGGACATTCTCAAGGCAGCGCCGGAGGTGAGCCTGCTGGTGACATCGCGCGGGTGGCTTCATCTCCGGAGCGAGTGGGTCTTTGAGGTGCGCGGCTTGCCTGTTCCTGACCCCGAAGTAGTGACGTCCCTACAGGAGGAGCAATCCAGCGCCGTGCAGTTGTTTGTTCAGAGCGCCGTGCGGGCAAAGAACGACTGGAGGCTCAACGAGGCGGAGCGCCCCTGGATTGTGCGTATCTGCCAGCTTCTGGAGGGGCTGCCCCTTGGCATTGAACTGGCGGCGGCGTGGGTGCGGCTCCTTTCGTGCGAGGAGATTGCGCGGGAGGTGGAGAAGGACCTGGCCTTCCTTGCCAGCACCACGCGCGATGTGCCCAACCGCCACCGCAGCTTGCAGGCCGTCTTCGACCACTCGTGGCGGCTACTCTCTGAAGAGGAGCAGCGCGTTCTGGGGGAACTAGCCCTCTTTCGTGGGGGCTTCCGGCGAGAGGCTGCCGAGCAGGTCGCGGGCGCGGGGCTGCCCCTCTTATCCGCGCTGCTAGACAAATCCTTGTTGCGGCGGAACCCCACAGGCCGTTACGACCTGCACGAACTGGTTCGCCAGTACAGCTTGCAGATGTTGGATGAAGACGGAATGTTGATGGTGCGAACGAGGCATCTTCGTTATTTTCGGGAACTGGCTGAGACCGCCGAGGGGAAATTCACTGGCCCGGAGCAGGGGCGGTGGCTGGCGGCGCTGGAAGCGGAGCATGACAACGTGCAGGCGGCGTTGGAGTGGGCGTTTGGGGGCGGCGATGCCAAAGATGGGCTGCGGCTTGCCGTCGCCCTCTACCGCTTCTGGCACTGGCACACCCATTTGAGCGAGGGACGCCAGTGGCTCCGGTTCGGTTTGGCTGCCGTAGACGAGCACGAGACAGAAGAGGACGCTCTACTGCGTGCCAAAGCGTTTCACGCGATGGGCGTGCTGACCGACGAGCAGGGGGCCTACGCCGAAGCAACGACCCTGTTCGAGCAGGCACTGGCTTTGCGGCAGCAATGGGGAGACAGGGCGGGGCAGGCCGCCTCGCTCAATAGTTTGGGTGTCGTGGCGTGGGAGCAGCAGGCGCTTGATCAGGCCCAGAGCTACATGGAAGCCAGCCTCGCTCTGAGGCGGGAGTTGGGCCAGCGGGAATGGCTGTTGGGGCCCCTCAATAATCTGGGGGTGGTGGCAATTGCTCGTGGCGACTACGAGGCCGCGCAGGCATTCCTTGAAGAGAGCCTTGCCATTAGCCGCGAGTCACAGGATCAGCTTGGCGCTGCTGGGTCGCTCCTCAACCTGGGCACCATGATGCTGGACCGGGGCGAACCCGCAAGCGCGTGGCCCTATTTAATAGAGAGCTTGGGCCTTCACTGGGAGGCGGCGGAGAAAGATGGGGTTGCTTACTGCCTGGAGGGTCTGGCTGGCGTCTTTGCGGCCCGCCAACACCCGGAGGCGGCACTCCACGCGGCACGACTGTTAGGCGCGGCGGAGAAGTTACGTCAGGCCATCGGCGCGCCCCTCAGCCCATCCGAGCGCCCGCGATACGAGCGCAGTTGCCATGCTGCCCGTCGTGCCACGCTCGACGAGGCAGCCTTTACAGCAGCCTGGGCAGAGGGGCAGGCGATGCCGCTTGAGCAGGTCATTGAACAGGCAAGAGGCTGACGGCCAGAGTAGAGAGCTAGCCTGTTCCAGCACTGGCGACTATTGTGGCACAATCACCACTCGTCGGAGCGCTCTTTTCTCGGAACCGGAACAACATGACCTTACCAAAAACCGCTGAGACTGTGATTGTCGGCGGCGGGGTGATGGGAGCCAGCACGGCCTACCACCTCGCCGCGCGTGGGCAAAAAGATGTGCTGCTCCTCGAAAAAGAAGACTTCTTCGGCACGGGCGCGACGGGGCGCTGCGCGGGCGGTGTGCGCTACCAGTTCGCTACGGAGGTGAATATTCGCCTGTCGCTGGCAAGCGTGCCGATGTTCGAGCGCTTTGAGGAGGAGATGGGCCAGGAGGTGGACTACCGCCAGTGTGGCTATCTCTTCCTACTGAACCGCGAGGCGGACGTGGCGCAGTTCCGCCGCAACGTGGCGCTGCAACGAAGCCTGGGCGTCGAGACGGAGTGGCTGGACGGCGACGAGATTCGCCACCGCCTGCCGATGATGCGGCTGGATGACGTGCTCGCCGGAACCTTCCACCAGAAGGACGGCCTCGTTGACCCCAGCAGTACCGTGATGGGCTACGTCACCCGCGCCCGCCAGCTTGGCGCGAAAGTTCTGAGCGGCGTCGAGGTGACGGGCGTCCGGGTGGAGGACGGCAGGGTGACGGGCGTCCACACCTCGGAGGGCACCGTCTCTACGCCCTGCGTCGTCAACGCGGCTGGCCCCTGGGCCGGGCGGGTGGGCGAGATGGCGGGCGTTCCCCTGCCCATCGCTCCGGTGCGCCGCCAACTGCTTGTCACGACGCCGCTGGAGGAGCTACCGAGGGAGTTCCCCTTCGTGATTGACTTCGGGCAGGCGCTCTACTTCCACCGCGAGGGGCGGGGGTTGCTGACGGGCATGTCGAACCTGAGCGAGCGCCCCGGCTTCGACCAGAGCGTTGACCAGGAGTTCGAGTTGCTCAACCTGGAAGCGGCCTGCGAGCGGATGCCGCTACTGGAACAGGCCGGGAGACTCACCGGCTGGGCCGGGCTGTACGAGGTAACGCCGGATGCTCACCCCATCTTCGGCGCGACGCCCGTTGAAGGGTTCCACGTCGTGGCGGGGTTTTCCGGGCACGGCTTCATGCACGGCCCCGTCGCCGGAAAGCTGATGAGCGAGATTCTGCTGGACGGGCAGGCGCGGACGGTAGACGTTTCGATGCTCGACCTCGCCCGCTTCGAGGAGGGCCGCCTGATTCACGAGTACAACGTCGTCTAATGGGTCGAGCGCGAGTACAACTGTAACCGATTTCCCAGAGGAGCGCGGGGTTGAAGCCCTGGCGCTCCTTTTTGGCGTCAATGGTGAGCCGATGGGGTCTGTCTCTTGCTCTACAAGTGTCTCCTGATACTGGAAAGCAGTGGACGATGGCTAGCAAGACCCCAGGACTCACCCGGCGACGGCTCCTCACTCTGGGCGCGGCGAGCCTCGTCGCGCCCCTGGTGGCGGGGTGCGCGGGCGAGGATGGAAAGGAAAGGACGACGATGCTCAAGGATTTGCAGCGCAGGCTGGGCGGCGCTTCTCACGAGGAGGGGCGGCTCTCGTCGTGGCCCGAACAGCCGACTGAAGAGATAGCACCGGGCCAGCACCCGCTTGGCCTGGACGGCGAGCGCGACGGGTTGCTCTACGTGCCCGCGGGCTACCAGCCGGATCAGCCCGCGCCCTTCGCGCTGATGCTTCACGGCGCGGGCGGCAACGCCCAGCACGGCCTCTCGCTGTTGCAGGGCCTCGCGGACGAGGCGGGGCTGGTGCTGCTGGCGGTGGACTCGCGCAGGGCGACGTGGGACGTGATTGCGCTGCGACGCTACGGGCCGGACGTGGCCTTTATTGACGCGGCGCTGGAGCACGCCTTCGCGCGCTGCAACGTGGACCCGGAGCGCGTGGCCGTCGGCGGCTTCTCGGATGGAGCCTCCTACGCGCTGTCGCTCGGCCTGACGAATGGCGACCTCTTCACTCACGTCATCGCCTACTCGCCCGGCTTCATGGCCCCGGCGGAGCAGGTGGGCGAGCCGCGCCTGTTCATCTCGCACGGGACGCGGGACACGGTGCTCCCGATTGAGCGGTGCAGCCGCCGCATCGTGCCGCAGGTGGAGCGCGCGGGCTACGATGTGGTCTATCACGAGTTCGACGGGCCTCACACGGTTCCGGCGGAGATTGCGCGGCAGTCGCTCGACTGGTTCACGGCGGCGACTGGCTGAGAGGCCGCGTGGCCGATGCAGGGGAGCAAAGCGCCTCCTGCGTCACAGTATGAGACCTATTATTGATAGTAGTCGGCCTTTATCAACTAAGTTCCAGTGGCATAAAACGAGAATATGGTGGCTAGTGAAACCGTGATGAGAACTAGTATCCACAAGACCAGGAAGGCAACGGGCACCATATTGGCATAGAAGCCGAACGGAAACTTACTCTTTCTATAAGGCCGCGCTATGCGTGGATTGTTCCGCCCCCTAATCCATTGTGTAAGTAAAGGCTCACTCTTCACTACTTCCTCAATGTCAGCATGCCAGCGGTGTTCGTAATAGTACGATAACGTATTCATCCTGACCCAGACTATGGCGATTACTATTCCGGCTACAGCGGGTGCCACGCTGAGAATTGGTGTTGCACTGCTAGCCGCAAAAGACAAAATGGCAGTAAGTCCTGTGCTGGCATACAACATCATTGAATAGCGTACCCAGCTACGATCCGATTCCTTCTCGGCAAGCTCAACAAGTAACTTTAGAACCTCAAACTTGTTAATCTCGGTCATTGTGGCAGGCACATCACTCTTTGAACTCTGCATTTCACGACCTCCTTAATCTCAACATGTTGTTTACTCAACTCCACATTCTTGCTAGTTACTTCCAAAGGCTCTGTATAGAGTTCCTTATAGCGGTTCTTATGGTATCTATCTAACCCTACATAGGCAGCAACACAGAAGCCAAAGATTATGATTAGGTCTAGTGGCTGTAACTGGGATATATTGTCAATCAGCCACTGTAGCAATTCTGGCATTAGTGCAACTCCTCCACACTACTTGGCTAGCGATTCTGAACACCAATTAGGAAACGAAATTCTTGCTCTATGCTCCTTTTGGCGTCTTTTATGTTTCGGCTTGTTGCCTCAATTTCTTCGAATATCTGATCAGCAGGTTTCCCTGTATATCCTCTCATATACATGTGTCTAAATATCATCGCTGGAATCATGTGGCGCGATACGCGAGGATTGCTCGACATGGTGTCCCCAAAAGAGTAGTTCAACGCATGTGTATAGTCAAAGAAAAGGTTGGTTCTAGACTTCAAGTGCTTATGGAATTCGAGTACCTTATCACACAATGTCTCGTCCAAATACAGCCTATTTTCGTTGAAATAATGCTTGAAACCGTCAATAGGGGCAGTCTTGAAAATGTGAGGGAATATCATTATGATTCTGCTAAAATAGAAAGGGAATTTGAGCAGAAATCTTGCCGTGCTACCCAAGAGTGAGCATATATTGGGTGAAGAATAAGCCTTTGTCACCTCTTTGAGTATGCTTTCTGTTGTGCGATACACAACAGC
>DASVVH010000354.1:0-13745 GCA_036386615.1 Ardenticatenaceae bacterium | reverse complement strand
TACGTCAGCCTTGTCGAGGGGCTGGGCGCGCGCGTGCGGGAGTTTCTGGGGCAGCCGTGTCCCATCGTCGCGACGGGTGGCCTCGCTGACCGCCTCGCGCCGCACACGACTGTCTTCACTGCTGTGGATCACGACCTGATGGTGAGGGGATTGCGGCTCATCTGGGACCGGAACCCTGACAAGCACCACCTGACACCGAGGGTGTAGCCAAAGGACGGAAGGATGAGGACAGAAGGATGAGGACGGAGGACAACGGAATGAGCAATGATTTGAGGCAGCGCACCAAAGCATATGCATTGAGGATAATCAAACTATACACAGTGTTGCCGAAGACGACCGAGGCTCAGGTAATTGGCAAGCAGTTCTTGCGTTCCGGCACATCAGTTGGTGCTCACTATCATGAAGCCTATCGCAGTCGCTCCGATGGCGAATATGTCAGCAAAGTTTCCGTTGCCGTGCAAGAGTTAGAGGAAACCGCGTATTGGCTGGAACTTCTAACAGAGGCGGACATCATGCCTGAGTCTCGGCTTACGGACCTCCTTCAAGAAACTAGCGAACTCACTGCCATTTTCGTTACGGGCATCAAGAAAATCAAGGACCGGGTGCGATAGTATGCCGTTATCCTCATCCTTCCGTCCTCCTTCCTCATCCTTGCCGTTGATCGCCGCGAACTGGAAGATGAACCTGGGGCCGGAGGAGGGGTTGGCGCTCTTCCGGGAGGTGCGGCGGCGCGTGCAGGGGGTGAGGGGGGTGGAGGTGGTTATCTGCCCCCCGTTCGTGACGCTGCCCGCGCTGGCTGCCGCGCAGTCGGCGTATGGGGCGACGGTGATGCTGGGGGCGCAGGATTGTCACTGGGAGGCCAAGGGCGCGTACACGGGGGAGGTGTCGGCGGGGATGCTGCGCGGGCTGTGCGAGTGGGTCATCGTTGGGCACTCGGAGCGGCGGGAGTATCACGGGGAGACGGACGCGCTAGTGCATAAGAAGCTGCACGCGGCGCTGGACGCGGGGCTGCGGCCCATCCTCTGTGTGGGGGAGGGGCAGGAGGCGCGTGAGGCGGGTGAGACGGCTGCCATCATTCGCCGCCAACTAGTGGAGGGGCTGGCGGACCTGCCCGCCGGGCTGGTGCGGGAGCGGGTGGTGGTCGCTTATGAACCCGTATGGGCCATCGGGAGCGGGCAGGCGGCGTCGCCCGTGGAGGCGAACCGGGTGGCGGGCCTCGTGGTGCGCGGGGCGCTGGCGGAGCACTACGACGAGGGGGTCGCCAGCGCGGTGCGGGTGTTGTACGGCGGCTCGGTCTCTCCTGCGAACATCGCGGGGTTCGTGGCGCAGCCGGAGGTGGACGGGGCGCTGGTGGGCGGAGCCTCGCTGGAGGCGGCGAGCTTCGCGGCGCTGGTGCGGGCCGCCGTTCCGTGACGCTCCCGGCGGCGCTGGTGCCCTGGCTGCCGTTCGTGGTGGCGCTGGCGGCGCTGCTGCTGGTGCAGCAGGTGGTCATTCAGGTTCTCTTCGCGCTGCTGTACCGGGTGACGCACCACCGGACGCTGTCGCTGCTGCTGTACGCGCTGCTGGTATGGCCGGGAACGGTGGTTCACGAGCTTTCGCACTGGCTGATGGCGCGGTTTTTGGGCGTGTATGCGCGCGCGCCGTACCTGCTGCCGAGCAAACCTGACGAGCAGGGGCGGATGGTGCTGGGGCACGTCCTGGTGGAACGGAGTGACGTGGTGCGCCGCTCGCTGATTGGCGTCGCGCCGCTGGTGGCGGGGAGCGCGGCGGTGGCGGCGGTGGCGCACTATGCCTTCACGCTGCCCGTGCCCGTGCTGGAGCAGGAGGGGTTGGGCGGGCTGCGGCCCCTACTACGGGCGATGCCGGGCGTCTTCGCGGCGCGGGACGCGTGGGTGTACCTTTACGTCATTTTCGCTATTGCGAACGCGATGATGCCCAGCCCCAGTGACCGGGAGGCGTGGCCGACGGTGCTGTTCTTCGCGGGGCTGGTGGGGGTGGGGCTGGCGGTGACGATTGGGGTGCCGCAGGCCCCGCCGGAGTTGACGAGTTTCGCGCTGCGGGTGGCGGCATGGCTGACTTTCGCGTTCGTGGTGACGGCGGTGCTGGACGCGGCGCTGCTGTTGCTGCTGTGGCCGTTGGAGCGGCTGTTGTGGAGCGCGGGAAGGTAGCGGCGACGGAGGACGGTGGACGGTAGACGGAGGACGGTAACGGCCCCGTAAGGATGATGACATGTGCGCGTGAGTAGGTGGATTTGAGGGTGGTTGGCGGGGTTTTGGGGCCTGTTTTTGATTACATTGGTGCTGTGGTGAGCAGGGGGAAGCGGGCTGGAGCAGGCGGTTTTCAGAGTAGAGGCGGGCGGTTGCGCCGGAAAATGATTACATCTGATTACATTGCGTCGGTTATTCTTTTGGTGGGCGATACGGGAACAGCGATGGAGGGCAGGGATTGATGCGCCGCCTTCACATTTCTCCACATCGGAGATGGCTTTTGTGTGCCTCAGGAGGGTGGCGGTGGGAGCGGGTTCAAGAAGATATGTACATTTCTTTACATCGTGAGAAATGATGTAAATGAGTATGCCCTCGGATGAAGGGTGGGTGGGCACGATTCCAGAGCACGCTAGAAGCGCGCGTTCCCAGGGACGGCTATTTTCAGGGTGTGCAGCGAGGCCACAGCCAAAGGCAGGCGCTTGAGGCGAGAGGGCCACGAAGGACATTGTTGTCTCCTAAGTTTCAAGGGAAGGGTGTGAATCAAGATGAAGGCATTATAGTGGAACATTTTTACGATGTCAAGGGTTGGAAGGGGTTTTGGTGGAGATGAGGGGGGTGTAAGGTAAGGTGGGGAGAGGGGAGGTAGCGCCAGGATAAGCGCCGAGGATGGAGCGTAGCGCAATCCTCGGTTAGGAGTTTCGCCGTCCTGCGGACTCTACGGCTTACATTGGGGGTTGCGAGTTAGGTGTATTTGGCAGTTGGAGGCGCAGAACGCGACGTGGGGTATGGGAAGGAGGCGCGTTTAGGCGCAGATGCGCTTTGCTCAGGACGACATAATAATACGTAGAGCGTGTGCGCCAAAGGCTACGAAAGGAGATTACCTCTTACTCCGATAATCTGACATTAAGTAGCGCTCTTTCTAGAACTACGAATAGAAGCCAACTCATGGCTTGTCTTTACAGTATCGGGATGCTCCAAGCCTAACATCTGCTCTCGAATTGCCATAGCCTGTTGATAATAGGATTCCGCAGTGGACCAATCCTGTTGAGCTTGGAATACTGTGCCGAGGTTGTGGAGGGCACTGGCTGTATTGACATGGTTTCTCCCCAATGTTTCTTTCCAGATAGCCAGAGCACGATCATAGTAAGAGCGCGCCGCTTCATAATTCCCTAACTCTCGAAATAGTGAGCCTAAATTGTTGAGCGCATTTCCCGTGTACGGATGAGCAGGGCCAAGGGTTCGTTCCCAAATTGCCAATGCGCGCTCCAAGCAATGTTGAGCCTGCTGGTAGTCCCCTGTTCTCCTGAGCGATTGGGCCAAATTGTTGAGTACAGAGGCGGTTTTCGGGTGGTCAGCGCTTAAAGTGGCCTCATATATGGTTAACGCTTGTTCAAAGTGGGTCTGGGCTACGGCGTACTCCCCCTGTTTATTAAGAACCGTTCCCAGATTGTTATGGCTTTGCGCTATGTGAGGATGCATTAGGCCGAGGCTTGCCTCTCGTATGGTAAGCGCACGCTCATGACAGGTTCGTGCGCCTGGATAATCTCCCTGTTTTATGAGGACGAGGCCCAAATTATTGAGGGCGTTTGCGACATCAAGATGCGTCGTGCCTAACGTGCGTTTCCAGATCTTGATGGCTCGTTCGAGATACTGCTGTGCCGCGCGATATTCACCCTGCCTCTGAAGTAACAAGCCTAAGTTGTTGAGGCTTTGAACAGTCTCATAATGGTCGCCACCTAATGTCTGTTCCCGGATAGCAAGTGCCTGTTCGAAGCGGGTACGTGCTGCTGGATATTCACCTAATGCCTGTAGAACAATACCTAGCGTATCGAGAGCGGCTGCCGTACTTGGATGTCTTGGGCCAAGAATCGCTTCACGAATCGCTACGGCCTGTTCAATATAAGTGCGGCCTCTGACAGAGTCTCCCAGAAAGTGTAGATGGCATCCGTACTCGTGACAGAGGGCAGCCCCTTGCTCGTCTCCACGTTGCCTTGCCATCTCAGTAGCTACGCCAAGATGGACTTGCCAGGGCACGAGCTGTGCCGGATTCTGCTGTCGATTGAGTTGATCGGCGCGTTTCAGGAGTGTACGTTCTACCGCAGCCTGCGCCTCCGCTTTGTGGGATTGTTCCAGTACAAAGTACTGAACCAAGCGATGTAGTAACAGATCTCCGTCCTTTGCTTTTCCCACGAGCCCCAAGGCGACCAGCCGCTTAAGCGCCTCTTCTATCAAGAGGCGCTCATCGGCCTCTGTCGCATCCGCTTCAATCGTCGCCGACAGCAGGTCGTGGGGAATGGGTTCTCCGGGGGCGAAGTAGGCCGCGCGGGCTAGGAGCTTCAAGGCAAGGACATCTACGGGGTTGCTGTCATCCAACCCCTGGTAGCTGAGGGCGAAGGTTCTGGCGACGTGCTGCTCATGGCCTGTTGGCGAGTGAGTCGCACCCCGCCCTTGTAAGGAAGGGTGCTCCAAGGGGTTGATATTCCGAAGTTGGGTGAGATAAGCGTCAGGGTCGCCGAGCCGGGGGTTGTGCTGATAGCTTTCAAGAAAGCTGCCCGCGAGATGCAATGCCAGGGGTAGGTCGCCTAGCTCGTTCGCAATGGCCGCTAGAGCCGCGTCATCTTCGGGCAGGTCAGGACGGTATTTTCGCAGGAGGTCCACGCTCTCGTCCCGGCTCAAGACCCCCAGCGGTAGGCTCTGCACGCCGAGCGTGGCGGACCAATCGGCGTTGCGGCTCGTCACGAGCACTCGGCTCAGACCAGTCCGGGGCCGCCATTGGTCCAGCAGCGTCGCATCCTCGCAGTTGTCGAAGATGAGGAGGCGTGGAAGGTCGCTCATCCAGGTGGAGAGCACTAAGTCCACCTGATCGTCCAGGGGCAGGCTGCCGAAGTCGGGGCGCAGGTCCAGCGCACCTGCGCCCCCGCAGCGTGCCACCTCTGCTGGAATGGCCGCAGGGTCGGCAAAACTGAGCCAGAAGACGCCACCCGCGAAGTATTGTCCGTAGCGGTGGACAACTTCGCTGGCTAGCTGGGTCTTTCCAATGCCCGCTAAACCTATCACAACAACGATTTGACCTATCGCTGCCGTCTCGCTGCCCTTCAATATGGGTGCGAGACGAAGGAAATCTTGTTCGCGTCCCACGAAGAGGGGATTGCGGCTAAAAGGCATCAACGAGCCAGAAGGCAAGGTGGCCGGATCAGGTATGGTGTCGGGAGGCAAGGTTTCGAGGCGTTGTCGGGCCGCTTCTTTCGTTACCTCGTCTACTGGCTGCGGGCGCACGTTCTGATAGACGTTGGTTATGACGGTGGCGCTTCCGCTACCGATGTTCTGAGCGATTCCGCTACCCTGAGCCTCCTGACGAGTGGACGATGGCTCAGACATCTTTTTACTCCTGGCGCGGTTGGTTGACGTTGACGGAGGCGCTGCCACTGCCGAGGTTCTGGGCAATATTGCTGCCAATTGCCTGTTGAATCTGTTGTAACTGTTGCTGCCCGCCGGGTTGCGCGGCTATCTGCTGCTGTAGGGCCTGTGCGGCCTGCTGCACATCGGGGTCCTGATGAGCGCTGGTGGCCTCTATCTCTTCCTTCAACATAGTCCAGCGCCCTTCAGAATCGGGCCTTGCCTCCAGCTTGTCTACCGCCTCTACTACATCGCTCTGGTCGCCAAACTTGCGCCTCAATACAGCTTTCAGGGCATTGTAGCTGTCCACGACTGCTGCCTCACCCACTTGCCGGGCACCTTGCGCCACACCAAGCGTCAGCGCGGCAACGATGGTAGTGACGAGTACAATGGGGTCCATCACGGTCTTCCTTTCTTTTCAACCAAGTCAACACTGTTAGTATAGCTGGTCCTCGCGTCCAGCGTCAATGTTCTCCTGCCACGCCGCCGAGGATTACGAGGCGCAAACGACGCGGGCGGGTTCCCTTCGGTGAACCCGCCCCTACGAGGGCGGTGTGATACAAAAGAAGGAGGGCACCTGGAACTCCAGGTGCCCTCGTGTGTGAGTTGGGTTGGTGGTCAGATGGTCTGGCGGCGTCGCCAGGCCAGCAGGAGGCCCGCCACGAGGGTGAGGCCGACGAGGGTGAGCGGGAAGCCTAGGCCGCCCGCGCCGCTGCCAGCGCCGAAGTCCTGCGTGGTGAGGGCCGTTGGGTCTTCTGCGTCAACGAAGACGGCGGTGGTGCGAGCCGGGACTGTGAAGGTTCCGGTCGCGTTGTCGTAGGTTGAGGTCCTGACCACCGGGTCGGCGGAGTTCGCCTGAATCGGGTGGAGGGCGAGCATCCGACCCGCCAGCCCGGACTCGGTGAAGGTCTGCGGCTCGTCGTTGGCGTTGAAGAGGGTCACTACCATCTCGTGGTTGGCGTCGTAGTCAACGTCTCCGTCGTCCGAGATGGACATGACGATGAGACCCGGTAGCTGGTCCGGCCCGGTGTTGTGGAAGCGCAGGCTCTCGGAAATCTGTTGAGCCGTCTCCAGGCGGAAGAGGGCGGTGTCCTCACGGATGGCGAGAATCTCGCGGAAGTGGTGGACGGACTGCATGATGTCGTCGTGGTCCGGGTCGAGGTTCGGGTCAGCCAGGAGCGGGGACATGATCGGCCAGTTTTCCTGGTTGTCCTGCGCGGGCGGCAGGCCGACGCCCCAGTTGTTGTCCTGGTAGGTGAAGTCGAGCTTGTTGAACCAGTCCCCGGAGTCGTAGCTGTTGCGGTCCAGCGACTTGGAGCGGAGCATGTCCATGCCCGCGTGGAAGAAGGGCACGCCCTGCGACAGGCCGACGATGCTCATGCCGAGGTTCTGAATGCGGACGCGCTCTTCTATTGTGGTGGTGTCGGTTGGGGCCTTGTAGGCGTTGATGTCGTACAAGGTCTGGTTGTCGTGCTTGTCCACATAGACGATGTGCTCCTGCGGATCCTCGGTGTAGCCCGCGGGCTGACCGTTGTAATCCACTTCGGAACCCATCAGAACTTGGCCCGTCATGCTCTCGAAGGTATAGGCTTCGAGGTTTCCGGCGAGGCCGAGGCGGATGAGGTCCGAGGCGTGGAGCAGGCTGTTGAGCTGCTGACCCGGTGTGTAGGTAGAGGAGGCGACGATGTTCGGGTCGTAGTAGAGGCCATTGATGAAGCCCTGGTTGGCGTGCAAGGCCAGCCCGTTGTCGAAGGGACCGCCGCCGCGAGCAGCGTCACGGAGCCTATCGCTGAAGGTGCCGATGCCCGTGCCGCCCATGTTCAACTGGGTGGCGTTCTCGCCGCGCTGGTTGTTCTCCACCTCGCCGAAGTTCCAGCCCTCGCCATAGATGTAGATGTCCGAGCCATCCACGCCATCTTCTTCCGGCGTGAGGGCGTGGAGCGCGTCGCGGACGGCCAGCATGTTGCTCTTCATGTGGTGGCCCATGAGGTCGAAGCGGAAGGCGTCCACCTTGTACTCGGTGGCCCAGAGCACCACCGAGTCCACCATGAGTTTTTCCATCATGTTGTGCTCGGTCGCGGTGTTCTGGCAGCAGGTGCTCATGGCAACGTTGCCTTCCAGGTCGAGGCGGTGGTAGTAGCCGGGAACGACCCTGTCAAGCACCGACTTCTCGCCCTGCCCGGCCTCTGCGGTGTGGTTGTAGACGACATCCACCACGACGCGCAGGCCGCTCTCGTTAAGCGACTCGACCATCTGGCGGTACTCGACGATGCGAGCGGTGCCGTCGGGGTTGGTGGCGTAGCTGCCTTCGGGGACGTTGTAGTGGAAGGGATCGTAGCCCCAGTTGAAGGCGTCGTTCGCCCGGTATTGGTTGATAATCTCCTGCTGCATCGGCGAGTTCGGCTCGTAAGAGGCGAGTTCTTCCCAGTTCGGTTCCTCGCGCTCCGCCGGGTTCTCGTTGATGCTGGCGATGTCGAAGGTGGGCAGCAGGTGAAGGTGGGAGAGACCCGCCTCGGCCAAGGCCCGCAGGTGCTGCATGCCATAGGAGTCCATCAGGGTGAAGGCGAGGTACTTGCCCTTCAACTCTGCCGGAACGCTGGGGTCATTTACGCTGAAGTCACGCATGTGTATTTCGTAGACGGTGATGTCTTCGGGGTCCGTGAGCGGCGGCTTGGCGAGCGTATCCCAGCCTTCCGGTTCCAGCGCCGGGTCGTCCAGGTCTACTATCTGGCTGCGGCGGCTGTTCATGGAGAGGCTGACGGAGTACGGGTCCGTGACCAGATTGGTCTCCACGGCCATCGTCGCGGGCGAGTAGACGACCACCTCGTAGAGGTAGTACTGGTTCTTCCACGTCGGGTTGCCCGTGACGCTCCAGACGCCCGTTTCCACGTCCAGCGTCATGGTGACCGGAGTGCCGACGGTCGTCGGGTCGGAATCCTCGAAGAGGTGGAGCGTGACCGACTTGGCGGTGGGTGCCCAGAGGCGCAGCGTTGGCGACGGGCCAGTGCCCCTCTGTGCTGCCTCGTTCCAGACGATGCCCAGTTCACCCTGATAGGTGTAGAGGTCGTCGAGAACGCCCGGAATCTGGACGCCCGTCGCGTCCACGACGACGCCCTGGCTGCTGGCCGAGACGGCGAGCTGGCCGCGCAGCGCCTCGCGGATGGTGTCGAGTGGGACGGAGTCCGGGATGCGGAGCATGAAGTATTCGGAGAGGTGCGGCCATTCATCGCGTAGCTCGCCGGACATCGGCCCAACGAATTCGAGCGGAATCCTGACGGAGCCGTCACCCTCGACGCCGCCGATTCCGAGTGTCAGCCCACCGTTGGGCGCGTAGTGCAGGGCGTACTCGTTGGCGTCGCCGCCCTCGGCGTTCCAAGCGATGATGCGCTCGGTGAGCCAGTGCGCCTTTTCCTTGGTCAGGTCGCCACCCGCGACGACCTCACAGCCGGGCAGGGGCAGCAGGTAGCCGGGCGTGCCCTGGAGAACCCAGACCTCGTGTCCCCAGCGCGAGATTTCGAGGGCCTGGTCATCGGGCAGGTCCTTTTCGTCGCCGCGATGGAGGATGTAGTTGAGGGTGGTCGCGCCTTCCGCCAGCGGCACCTCGAAGGTGACGCCGAAGGTGTCGGTGTAGACGGGCTTGAGCGGCGCGGTCCACTCGGTGCCCTGCGCCGCGCCGTTCCAGACGTGCAGACCCCAGTAGTCGTTGTAGTTGTTGGAACTGTAATCTCCGTAGTCACCCGCCGGGCGATGGTAGTGGATGACGGCCACGTTAAGGGCCGCACCACGCGACTCGTAGACCTCCACGTCGCCGGACATGAGCCAGATGTCGCTCATATCGTTCGGGACGAAGCTGCGGTCAGGTGAGTCGGGCGGGTCTTTCTCGTCGCCCTTGTGCATGATGAAGTTGACGGCCTGCGCGGCGTCGGAGATGGCGACGTTGTAATACGCTCCATACTCATCGAAGCCGTCGGGCATCTTGGGTGCTGCCCACTCGGTGGCCTGGCCTTCAGCGAGGCCATCGCCCCAGAGGTGCAGACCCCAGCCATCGTAGGTGTTGTCCTCTCGGCGGTAGTGGATGGTGACGAAGCCCTGCGCCTCCGCCTCGGAGGTGTATACGTTCACATCGCCGGACTTGAGCCAGATTTCGGGTGTCTCGTTCGGCACGAAGCTGCGGTCGGGCGAGTCGGGCGGGTCTTTCTCGTCGCCCCTGTGGACTATGAAGTTGATGGGCAACGAGCCATCTTCGAGCTTGACCCAGGCGAAGGCTCCGTAGTCGTCGCGGCCCAGGAACGGCTTGGGCGTTGCCCACTCGGTGGCTTCGCCCTCGGCGAGACCGTCACCCCAGAGGTGGAGGCCCCAGCCGTCGTAGTTTCCGTCCTCGCGGTAGTAGTGGATGATGGCGTAGCCATTGTGCGGCACGCAGCTTGGCCCGCACGGCTCCGTGACCATCGGCAGCAGGTAGCCGGGGACGCCCTGGAGAATCCAGACCTCGCGGCCATAGGTGGCAAGGTCGAGCACCTGATCCTGTTCCTGGTCCTTTTCGTCACCACGATGGAGGATGTAGTTGAGTTGGGTGGCATCGTCGGCCAGCGGCACCTCGAAAGTGACGCCGTAGGTGTCGGTGTAGACGGGTTTCAGAGGCTCCTGCCAGGACGGATTGGGCTGGGCCGCGCCCGTCCAGACATGGAGGCCCCAGAAATCGTTGTAGTTGCTGGAGCTATAGTCGCCGTAGTCACCCGCCGGGCGGTGGTAGTGGATGACGGCCACGTTGAGCGCCGCGCCACGCGACTCGTAGACCGCCACGTCGCCGGACATGAGCCAGATGTCGCTCATATCGTTCGGGACGAAGCTGCGGTCGGGTGAGTCGGGCGGGTCTTTCTCGTCACCCTTGTGCATGATGAAGTTGATGGCCTGCGCGGCGTCGGAGATGGCAACGTTGTAATACGCGCCGTACTCATCAAAGCCGTCGGGCATCTTGGGCGCTGCCCACTCGGTGGCCTGGCCTTCAGCGAGGCCATCGCCCCAGAGGTGCAGACCCCAGCCATCGTAGGTGTTGTCCTCTCGGCGGTAGTGGATGGTGACGAAGCCCTGCGCCTCCGCCTCGGAGGTGTAGACGTTCACATCGCCGGACTTGAGCCAGATTTGAGGCGTCTCATTCGGCACGAAGCTGCGGTCGGGCGAGTCGGGCGGGTCTTTCTCGTCGCCCCTGTGGACTATGAAGTTGAGCGGCTGCGAGCCATCGGCCAGCTTAATCCAGGCAAAGGCCCCGTAGTCGTCGCGGCCCAGGAACGGCTTGGGGCTGCCCCACTCAGTCGCCTCGGCGGGGTCAATCGCGTCACCCCAGAGGTGGAGACCCCAGTCGTCGTAGTTCCCGTCCTCGCGGTAGTAGTGGATGATGGCGTAGCCGTTGTGCGGCACGCACTCGCCGGGCGGTTGGTCAGGCTCGCCGACGACCACCTGGACCATCGTCGAGTTCAGATGGCCGTTCAGGTCGTTGACGATAGCCTTATAGGTGAGAGCCGTTCCCGGCGCGTAGTCGGTAACATCGTGGAAGACGCGGTAGGGGGCGTTGTTGTCAGTGCCGAGAATCGTCCACTCGGCGGCGTCCCCGACCCTGACGGCAAAGGTCACTTCGGCGAATACGTCACTGCCGAGCTCAACACCAACTTCCTGGCGACGGTCACCGAAAGCATCATCCTCAGGCAGAACTTCCTGGCCTTCCGTGAGGGTGTTGAAGGTGATGGTCGGCGCAGCCTGACTCGCCGCTATCGGGGCGTTGGCCCGGTAGATGGCGAAGCTGAGTGGCGGCACGGTGAGGGTGATTTGCCCGGAGCCATCAGTCATGACAGCGGGGTTCGCCGCCGGGTAGACCGCCGTGAACGAGGTGCTCGCGACGTAGGTGGGGAAGGTCGCGCTCTGCTCCGTCTCGGCGTTGTTGAATGCGACGACGTACTCCACCTTCTCGTCACGGTGAATGCGCGAGAAGGCATAGATGCCCGCGCTGTTGGTGCTGTAGCGCTGGATGTGCGCGCCACGCCGCAGGGCAAGGTGCGCCTGATAAACGTCGGCGTAGTCGCTATACGCCTGATAGAGCGGGTGGTTGGTGTCGAAATTGGCCTGAGCCGTCGTGGCGTCTGTGCCAATCAGGTCATCGTCGTTGTACGAGGCAACCTGGCTGGGCATCATGTCCTGGCGGGCGTCCTTGTCGCCGCCCTCGCCCGTGAAGCCCTGCTCGTCGCCGTAGTAGATGATGGGGACGCCGCGCGCGAAATACATGAGGGCGTGAGCCAACTGCGAGCGCGCAACCCGTTCGGAGTCCGGCATGGTGACAGGGTCGGGGGACTGCATCAAGCGGCCCAGGCGACCCACGTCGTGGTTGCCCGTGAAGACGGGCAAGTGGTAGGCGTTGCTGTCGGCGTCAGTGTAGTAATCGTCCCCCGCGAAGAAGTTTCGCAGGTTGTCGGTCGCGCCACTGTTGACGGCAAAGTTGGTCACGTTGCCCTGGAAGCCGAAGTCGAGCGTGGCGGGCAGTTGGCCTTCCGTCGTGTACTCGCTCATGTAGGCCGGGTTGCCGTCGAAGACCTCACCGAAGATGAAGAAATCGGGGTTTCCTTCAGCCGCGGCGTGGGCCATGATTTCCGGCGCGAACTTCTGCCAGAATTCCATGTTGACGTGCTTCGCCGTATCGAGACGGAAGCCGTCAATGCCCACCTCGGAAATCCAGAACTTGTGGATGTCTATCATCCCCTGAACGACTTCGGGCCGTTCGGTGAAGAGGTCATCCAGGCCGAAGAAATCGCCGTAGGTCGAACTCTCACCCGAAAAGGTGGTATCGCCGCGATTGTGGTACATCGTGCGGTCGTTCAACCAGGCCGGGTTCTTGGCGGTGGCATCCGCGTCGTTGGCGTAGACGGGAGTGTAGGGGAAGCTAGGCTCAGGAACATTGTCAAGGTCCATCGGCGGGAAGGTGTCGGTCCCCGCGTAGTCCCTGTCGTCGAACTCGTTACCATTGGCATCGCGGTAGGGGAAGTCCGTCTTGTTGCGGTAGGTGAACTCCCCTTCGGCATAGGTAATCACGTCAGCCGTGTGGTTGACGATGATGTCGAAGAAGACCCTGATACCCCGCGAGTGCGCCTCGTCCACGAGCGCCTGCAATTCGGCATTCGTGCCGAAGTGTGGGTCTACCTGCATGAAGTCGGTCACCCAGTAGCCGTGATAGCCGGAAGAGGAGCCAGCGATGGTGCCGTTGCCCTGCACGGGGCGGTTCTCGAAGATGGGGGCCATCCAGATGGCGGTGACGCCCAAGCCTTCGATGTAGTCCATCTTGTCCAGCAGGCCCGCGAGGTCGCCGCCGTGATAGTATCCCTTGTCGTCCGGCTTGAAGCCGTGACGCAGGATGTCGGCCTCGGTGTTTCCGCCTGCATCGTCGCCCACATCGTTGGCCGTGTCGCCGTTCTCGAAGCGATCCGGCAGGACAAAGTAGAAGACCTCATCCTGGATGGCGTTCTCGACAGGCGGACGAACCAGTGCTTCGTCCTCGGGGGTGCCGCGCTGCTGGCTCGCAACGGGAGCTAGGGGGGCGGCCTCGGTGAGGGGGGTTGGTGCCGCAAAGGCGGGGGCGGGGGGGAGAGCGGCAACGAAGAGTTGCGCGAACAGCGTAAACAGCACGAGGAGATGCAACAGCTTACGGCGGACGTCTCTAACACTCATGAACGCCTCCATTGGTGTTGTGAGGGGTGAGCTACGAGTACGGCGGCAGGTGGCACGTCAGAGGGGACTCTGAGAGCCAGATGGGCAGAGGACGGGCCGAGAGTCGAGTGTGCTTTAGGACGCTTCTCCTTCTTTGGGCAGGGGGCGTTGTGCTCTTCGGTGAACATACTCCAAGAGCTTATACCAGCGAGGCACAATTGGAAGGTGGGTTGTCAGGTTGCTGGACGAACTATAACATGAAACAAGACGGGCGACAATCGTCTCATGATTCTCTCATCTGGCGCTCATTATTCTGTAAGAACCGCGTGGTAGCAAATTGGCGACTCGCGCCGCCAGTCAGCGCTGTACCAAAGTCGCGCAGCCTGTAATATAACTTCACGGCTGCATAGCAACTATCTTCCTCTATACTGGCCCTTTTTCTCTCGCCAGTAC
>DASVVH010000353.1:0-3455 GCA_036386615.1 Ardenticatenaceae bacterium | reverse complement strand
GCCAAATTCCTGAGGAATTGGTAGTTAGTTGATAAATTACAGGGGTGGTGGGAGTAGATGTGGCGGTACAGAAGGTTGGCGGATAGGTTCATTCGTTTACGCGGCGATGTAGAGAATTCGTAAAACGTTTGCGTCATCTTATAATCTCTTCATTTGCGCTTCATAGTTGCAGTGATTCTGCTGGGTTGGCTCCTGCTGGCAATCGCGGGTTGTGAGAATGAGCCAACTGAATTGCCGGACGTTGCGCCGACCCCGGCCACTTCGCCTACAGCGAGCCTGTCACCCAATCCGACGGTGGAGGTGGCGGTGGAGCCGACACCCTCCACCATCAGGCTCACAGTCTGGGCACCTGTGGAATTTACGCCTTCGGGTGACGAGGAGGGGGCCGACCTGCTCCGGCAGCAAATGGCAGAGTTCCAGAATTTGAATCCCGATATTCAGGTCGTCTACGAACCTAAACCGCTGGAGGGGCCTGCGGGGCTGCTCACCTATCTGCGCGCGGCGAGCGCCGTCGCCCCCACCATCGTGCCTGATTTGATTGTGATTCCGGCAGCAGGGCTGGACGAGGCCGCTCAGACGGGCCTCCTCTTCCCACTGGAGGGGCTATTGGAGGAGGGGCTGCGCGAGGACCTCTACCCCTTCGCCACCCGCGATACTCGCGCGGAGGGGGAATGGCTGGCGGTGCCGCTCGCCGTGCAGGTGGAGCATGGCGTGACGCGGGCGGGCCGCCGCTTACCTGTCCCTATCCCTCTGCAACTGGATGACCTGAGCGCGCCCAACGCGCCGACGTGGCTATTCGCGGGGCAGGGGGTGGAAGAGGGTGAGATGAGCAACGCTCTGCTGCTGCAACTGCTCGCTATCGAGGGAGCGCTGCCCGGCCCCGGCGCGCTCCCACCAGCAGAGGAGTTGGTCGCGCTGCTGGCGGCGTTCCAGGCGGCAGAGGAGAATGGCACTATCTCCCGGCAGGTGCTATCCATAGATGAGACCGAGGCTATCCTCTCGCGGCTTCAACAGGGGCAGGTGGACCTGGTGGAGACGAACTCGCGCAGCTATCTGGCCGAGCAGCAGGAGGGGACGCCCGTCAGGTTCGCTCCTCTGCCGACGCTGACAGGCATGCAGACGGCGGTGGTGGATGGCTTCTTGATTGGCCTGACGACGGATGATGAACGCCGACAGGCTGCGGCGGCGCAGTATCTATCGTGGCTGCTCGACCCGCCGCAGTTGGCGGCGTGGAGCCGCACCAGCAACTGGCTCCCCGCGAGGAGGAGCGTGCTGGCAGAGGTGTTGGATGATGAGGAGTACACGGTCTACCTCAACGAGCGGCTGCAAAATGGATGGCTCCGGCCCAGTGGAGCGGTGTGGGGCGGCTTCGCGCAGGCAGTGCAGGAGCAGTTTCGCACGGTCATGCTCGGCCAAACAACACCCAGTGAGGCGGTCGAGGCGCTTCAACAGATTTACCCTTCAGATTAGCTTTTGACGCATGAATTTTGAAGCCTCTCACTGGTATGAGGAGGCAGAGATGTACGAGACGGCACTTCCCGACGAAACGCAACAGCGCATCGAAGAGATGGCTCCGGCGGGGCTGGTGGTGGGCATCCCCAGCTACCGCAATTCCCGCACGGTGGGAACCATCGCGGAGCGGGTAGCGGAGGCCTTGGAGCGGTACTACTCCGCTTTGCGCCCGGTCATCGTCCATGCGGACGGCCACTCGTTCGACGATACGCTGTCGGTGGCGGCGCACATCCCGCTCCCTCCCTCGGTGCGGCGCGTGACGACGCGCTACCAGGGGCTGCCGGGGAAGGGGAGCGCGCTGCGGGCCATCTTCGAGGTAGCGACACACCTTCAGGCGAGGGCGGTGCTGCTCATCGAGGCGGACGTGGTGTCTGTGCAGGGGGAGTGGGTGCGGGCACTGGTGGAGCCGGTGCTCGCCAACGAAGCTGACGTGGTGCTGCCGCTCTATCAACTCATCCGCCCGTTGATGTTGAGCGCGGAGATGATTTGCCACCCAGTCCTCTCGGCGATGTTCAACATCTCCGTCCGCAACCCGACTGCCGGGGAGATAGCGATGGCGGGCGGGGTCGCCTCTTACTTCGCGGGGCGGGACGTGTGGGAGACGGACGTGGCGCGGGATGGCGTGGACGTGTGGATGGCGGCGGAGGTCGCGCTGGAAACGGGGCGGCTGGCGCAGGCACATCTCGGCCCGAAGATTCATCGCAGCCACGATTCCGTCACGATTGCGGAGGCGAAGTTCTTGCAGGAGATTGGCACGCTCTTTCGCATGGGGCACCTGCACGAGGCGGTGTGGCAGGCGCGGAGCGCGGAGCACTCTACCCCGCCCACATTGGGCACGCCTACGACTTACAAGGTTCAGAGCAGGGAGGGGTTGCCAGACCCGCTGGCACTGTGGCAGGGCGGCAGGCGCGCCTTCAAGGGGCCCTTGTCAAAGGAGTGGCGGAGCATCGTCGCCCCGCAGCATCTGGAGGCGCTGGAGGCTCTGGTGGCCGCGCCGGATGATCGGCCCTCGTTCGATGAACGCCTGTGGGCACGGCTCGTCTACGATTTTCTGATTGTCTACAATCTGGGCGAGGGCGACCCCGACAAGGTGGTGACGGCGCTCTATCCCCTCTTCCTGATGCGGAGCGCGGCCTTGATTGCAGAGATTCAGGAGGAGGCAGAGCCGGAGGCTGCATTGCAGGCGCTGGTGCAGCGACAGGTGGCGCGCTTCCACGAGGAGCGGGAGTATCTGGCGCGGCAGTGGGCTGGCTACATCTCGCCGGAGCAGATGGAGATATGGCGGGAGCGGGGAAGTTTGCCGGATTCGATGGCGGACGACCGACGACCGACGACCGACGACCGACGACCGCTTACGGATTAACGGCATAACGCAAGGACGCAAGGGAATCATTTCAAGAGAACGGCGAGATTGCTCGTGTGGGGAAATAGAAAGCGGGGTGTGCATGGATGCACACCCCGCTTTTTGTGTTGAGCGTTTAGGCGGCTTCGGTCTTGGCGTCAGACTTGGTTTCCTTGGCCGCAGGTTCCTGAGAGGCGGTTTTTTCAGGCGCGCTCTCGCTGCTGGCTTCCTTAGGCTCACTCTTCGCTTCGCCCTTGCCATTGTTGGAGGCAGGCGCGGCCACACTGCTCGCCTTGGAGTCGGTGCTGTACCAGCCCGACCCCTTGAAGATGATGCCAGCCGGGGTGAAGACGCGCCTCACGGGTTCGTGCCCCTGCGGGCAATTGGTCAGGGGTGCGTCGCTGAACTTCTGGTAGGCATCAAAGCGCGTGTCGCACTGCTCGCAGTAGTATTCGTAGGTTGGCATGGTCGGCTATCTCCCCAGTTCCCCTTTGTAACAGCCTATTTCTCAGCTTTCAGGCGCTGCCACAGGTCAGAATTTTAACATAGCTGCTGTTGATTGTCAATCCATTTCTGGCACACAGAGTACCAGAGTGCTAAC
>DASVVH010000352.1:0-19472 GCA_036386615.1 Ardenticatenaceae bacterium | reverse complement strand
ATTGAGATGCAGGTAGCCATCGGCTGAATCGGCCCTGGCGTTCCACTCCTCAAAGGCGGAAGAGGTGCCCAGCGGAACCGTGTGCAACGGCTCGCCCGTTGTCAACGTCCAGACGATGAGCGTGTCCCACTGGCTGCCGTCCGCCAGAAGCCCCGCTAGCCACGTTCCGTCGGGAGAAGGTGCTAGCGGATAGACGCTCGAAGCCATCTGCCACTCGGCTAACAGTTCAGCCGAGGGCAATCGCCACTGCAAGAGGTAGCCATCCCGGCACGAGGCAATGAGCGTCTGCTCGGATGGCGTGAGGCAGAGCGCGATGACGGGCGTGGGGGTCGGCAGATGTTTGTCCATCGTTTGCTTCGCCGCGTTGGTCAGGTGTGTAGTAGCTCTTTCGCGGCGGCGATTTGGGCCTGGACGGATTGGCGGGAGGTGCCGCCCGCGCCGCCTTTGGCGTCCACCGCGCGCTCGAAGTCCCAGAGGGCGCTCACGTCCTCCTCGAAGGCGGGGTGAATGGCTTGATAGTCGTCCAACGCGAGGCCGCGCAGAGGCACGCGGCGCTCTTCCGCGAGGGCGACAGCGCGGCCCGCGAGGTGGTGCGCCTGCCGAAAGGGAACGCCGCGCCGGACAAGATAATCGGCCACCTCCGTTGCCAGCATCGCGTCATCAAGAGCGGCGCGCATTCGTGCTTCCTGTGGCTCCAGCGTGGCGACGAGGCCCGCGAGGACGGGCAGCAGCGCGTGGAGCGTGTCGAGGGTGTCGAAGAGCGGTTCCTTGTCCTCCTGAAGGTCTTTGTCGTAGCTGCTGGGCAGCCCCTTGACCGTCACCAGCAGGCTGACGAGGTTCCCGATGAGCCGCCCGCTCTTGCCGCGCGCTAGTTCCAGCGCGTCGGGGTTCGCCTTCTGCGGCATGAGCGAGGAGCCAGTGGTGTAGCGCGGGTCGAGCCGCACGAAGCCGAACTCGGCACTGGCGTAGAGAATCAGGTCTTCGGCGAGGCGGCTCAGGTGGGTGCCGAGAATCGCCCCGGCGGAAAGCGTCTCTAAAATAAAGTCGCGGTCACTCACCGCGTCGAGCGAATTGTGAAGGACGCCATCGAAGCCGAGCGCTTCTGCTACAGAAGCGGGGTTCACGCCCAGGCTGTGCCCCGCAAGCGCGCCCGCGCCCAACGGCGAGAGGTTCACGCGGCGGGCAGCGTCAGCAAGGCGCGCGTGGTCGCGGTCCAGCATCCATACCCACTGCATGACCCAGTGGCTCCACCGGATAGGCTGGGCCTGCTGCATGTGCGTGTAGCCGGGCATGAGCAGGTCAAGGTGTTGCTCCGCCTGCTCCACGAGCGCGGCTTGCAGAGCGCGAATCTCGTCCTGAAGCTGGCCTAGTTCCACGCGAAGGTAGAGCCGCGCGTCCGTTGCGACCTGATCGTTGCGGCTGCGCCCCGTGTGGAGTTTGCCCCCCACCTCGCCGATCAGTTCGGTCAGCCTGCGCTCGTTGGCCGAGTGAATGTCCTCGTCGCTCTCCCGGATGACGAACGCGCCCGACTCCCACTCCCGCCACACCTCGCGCAGCCCCTCGACGATGGCTGTCACCTCTTCCCCCGCCAGCAGCCCCGCCTCTCCAAGCCCCTGCGCCCACGCGATGGAGCCTTCAAGGTCTGCCCGCCAGAGGCGCTGGTCGAAGCCGATAGAGCGGTTCAGGCGGTGCATCAACTCGTCTGTTTCGGTCTGGTAGCGACCACCCCACAGTTTCATAGGAAGAGCCTTTCAGGCGACACGGGATACGGGATACGGGATACGAGATGCAGGATACGGGATAACGACAAAGGGCATAACGACAAACGGCATAACGCAAAGGCGCAAAGACGCAAGGACGCAAAGGGATTTCTTAAATAGGCCGTAAGCCGTTATCTCACATCTCACATCCCGCATCCCGTATCACGCATCCCGCATCTCGTCATGTCGTGGATAGCTGCCGAGGACGCGCTGGAAGGTGGTGAGTTCCGAGAGGTGCGACAGAGCGCGTTGCAGGGGCTGCTCGTCCAGGCTTGCGGCCACGTCAAGGTAGAAGAAGTATTCCCACTTGCGCCCGCGTAGGGGGCGGCTTTCCAGCTTCGTCAGGTCCAGATTGCGGAGGGCGAAGACAGCCATCGCCTTGAAGAGCGCCCCCGGCTCGTTGTGCAGCGAGAAGACGAGTGAGCACTTGGCGGGCACGCCCTCCGGCACCGACACCGGCTCGCGCGCCAGCACGACGAAGCGCGTCAGGTTGTTCGGCTCGTCCTCGACGTTCTCCTGGAGGATGGCGAGGTCGTAGACCTCGGCGGCGCGGCGGGAGGCGATGGCCGCCACGTCGCGGCGGCCCTGCTCACGCACCATCTTCGCGGAGCCTGCGGTGTCGTAGGTCGGCTCGCGCGCCACGCCCAGGCGGTCCAGCGTGAACTCGCATTGGGCGAGGGCCTGCGGGTGGCTCCACACGGTTGTAATCTCTTCCAATGTGACGCCGGGAAGGGCAAGTAGCTGGTGGTGGATGGGGGCGTTCAACTCGCCGACGATGTGGAACTCGTGACGCAGCATCAGGTCGTAGTTGCGGTGGATGGAGCCGCCAAGCGTGTTCTCGATGGGCAGGATGGCCGCGCCCGCGTCGCCGCGCTCGACGGCGGCGAACGCCTCATCAAAGGATTCACAGGGCAGGGTTTGGGCATCCTCGCCGAAGAAAGCGAGCAGGGCACCCTCGGAATAGGCACCCGGCTCACCCTGAAAGGCGATGGGTTGCGGGAGATGCGGTGGCACAGGAAGTCCTTACAGGATGTGAGATGTGGGATATAGGATGTGAGATATGGGATGTGAGATGTGAGATAACGGATTTTCACCACAGAGGCACAAAGGAGACAACCAACAGTAGGCGCTTTAGGCGAGAACGGCCACACAGAGGCATTTCGTTCTTCAGGAATCCCTTTGCGTCCTTGCGTCTTTGCGCCTTCGCCTAAAGCGCCTACCGTTGGTGCGTTATGCCGTTTGTCGTTATCCCGCATCCCGTATCCCGCATCCCGCATCCCGTATCTCGCATCCCACATCTCGTATCTCATTTCTCTTCCCAGGCGGACGCATCGTTCAGGCGGCTGACCTGCTCCTCGGAGAGGGAGAGGTCCAGCGCGGCGAGGCTGTCCTGTAGCTGCTCGGCGGAGTTCGCGCCGATGATGGGCGAGGTAATGACCTCCTGCGCCAGCAGCCACGCCAGTGCGACGGCGGCGGGAGCACTGCTCGTCTCCTCCGCGACGGCCTTGAGGGCGTCGAGCGTGCGCCAGCCCGCCTCGTTGAAGTAGCGGCTGCGGACCCCCTTTGCGCGGTCACTGTCCGGCACCGTATCGCGCGAGTACTTGCCCGTGAGGAAGCCAGCCGCGAGTGGCGAGTAGGGGATGACAGCCACCTCGTAGTTCTCGCAGACAGCCTTCAACTCGCGCTCGAACTCGGCGCGGTTGGCGAGGTTGTAGTGCGGCTGAAGCGAGTCGAAGCGGGTGGTGCCGTTCGCCTCCGCGCTCCACAGCGCCTCCATCAGTCGCCACGCCGGGTAGTTCGACGCTCCCACGTAGCGCACCTTGCCGGAGCGTTGCAGGTCATCCAGGGCGCGCAGCGTCTCGTCAATCGGCGTGTCGGCGTCGTAGGAGTGCGTCTGGTACAGGTCAATGTACTCGGTTTGCAGGCGGCGCAGCGAGGCGTCCACCGCGTCCATGATGTGCTTGCGCGAGAGGCCCTTGTCGTTAGGCCCCGGCCCCATCTCGCCGCGCACTTTCGTGGCGAGGACCACCTGCTCTCGGTTGCCACGCTCCTTCATCCAGCGCCCGATTATCTCTTCCGAAACGCCGCCGGGGTTCCCCTCCACCCAGCGCGAGTAGACATCCGCCGTGTCGAGGAAGTTGCCACCTGCCTCCATGTAGGCATCCATCACGACGAATGAGGTCGGCTCGTCCGCCGTCCAACCCCACTGCATCGTGCCGAGGCAGAGGGGGGCCACTTTGAGTCCGGTACGTCCGAGTCTGCGATACTCCATCTATCATCTCCTCATGGATATAGCTTTCACTGGCGATTAAGGTCAGTCAGCCGTATCAACGTCACCCGTCTGGCTCTCCCAGGGCGGTGTCCAGGGTTGCCGTCGTGGAATCCAGCGCGGGACGCTGCGCTTGTAAGCTCGATAGTCCTCACCGAAGCGCTGTTCGAGTCCCCGTTCTTCGACAAGTGGAATGTAGACTACATTGAGCAACACGGCACTTAGGAACAACAACAGCAACGGGACCGACCTGAACCACGTCGCCTCGCCCAGCAGAATGCAGCAGGCACCGCTAATCATCGGATTACGCACATGCCGGTACGGGCCGCGAACGACGAGCCGCCGCGTGCTGTCCAAGGGAGACAACGTTCCCTCTCCGAAGGCCATGAACAGCCTGATGGTCTGCGCCATGAGCGTCAGGCCGAGGCCAATCAGCGAGAGGCTTACCGCCCAGCGCATGATATTGAAGGGTAGCGGCCACGCCTCACCCGGATTGCTGCGGTGAGTAGACCGGAGGATGATCGCAGGCACGACGACGAGCACGGTCCCCGGCAGCAAGAGGATGGCACGGAGATGTCTCCAGATTGGCACCGATGACTCTCCCTTTCCCTTACGTGTACTGTTTCACAAAATTGGCAGGTCACGCCTGGGAACATGGCATACCATCAAGGCACAGCCATGTCATCCTGAACGAAGTGAATCTGCGAAGCGACCTTAAGGGGATCCACCCATCAATACCCATCGCTTGGAGCGCTTGCACGCTTCTCACTTCAGGATGTGGATGAGTCTGTAGTCTATCCTACTGTACCAATAAAGCTACGCGCCAGTTGTATCACCGCCCGGCACGTAGGTAAGCCAGTTCAATTCGGGAGTGCGTTGCTGCTCCCCAAGTAGGGATAACAGGTCGCTTGCCCGCGTGCGAACCGCACTCCAATCCGCACCATGCTTCAGCGCCTCGTCCGTCCAGAGTGTTTCGTCCTCGCTCATGCAAGCGAGCACCTCGTCCAGTTCTCGAAGTTGGGCCAGTTGCTCCTGGTTGATGAGTCCCGCCTCTTGAATCGCTTCGGCCAGCAAGAAGCTCTCGCTGTAGGTTGAGGCTATCTCATCAGGCACATGAACAAAGTTCGGCAGTGCCTCAACCTGCACAGCATACTCCGCCGCCAGAAGCCGAAGGGATTGGACAAGTGTTTCATAAGACTGCTGCGCCTGGCTCATACTCTCACCTACGGCTACTCCTCGAATTGTGGACCAATTCTGGCTGTGCCTCTTTCGGGGCTGCTGACCTTCCAGTAAGGGCTACTCCCATGATGGCCTCCGCCTGGATGCCAGTGGATATAACGTCCGGTATACTTCTCGTCCTTCATCTCCCGTAACGTCAACCCCTCACCAGCACGACTTCCGCGACGGAGCGTTCCGACTTCCCAACCTGCATCTGTCGCCGCCTGAACTAACTGCGGTACGTCCTCCAGTGTCTTACCGCTCAACAACTCTGGATTTTGTAGAACGTCATCGAGCAGGTTAATTGTACCTCCTCTACTCTCACGTCCGGTAGTCGGCGTTGATGGTGACGTAATCTAAGGAGAAATCGCACGTCCAGACGGTAGCCGCCGCGTCACCCTCTGCCAGACTGAGGGTTATGTAAATCTCTGTCTCGGAGAGGATTTGCAGCGCCCGCTCCTCGTCCACGCCGACGGGCGCGCCATCCTTCAGCAGTTGCAGCGGCCCAAACCAGAGACTCGCCTTTGCCGGATCGAAGGGAACGCCCGCGCGTCCTGCCGCCGCCAGCACCCGCCCCCAATTCGCGTCCCGCCCAAAAAGCGCCGTCTTGACGAGCGGTGACGTGGCGATGGTTCGCCCGATGGTGCGTGCCTCCTCCCAGCGACGCGCCCCGCGCACCTGAATCGTGACGTGTTTCGTCGCGCCCTCGCCATCGAACGCCACCTGCCGCGCCAGATCCTCGCAGACGGCGCAGAGCGCGTCGCGGAAGGCGGGGAAATCGGAATGGCCCTCGTTATCAATAACCGGATTGCTCGCCGCGCCGTTGGCGAGCACCAGTTGCGTGTCGTTCGTGCTCGTGTCGCCGTCCACCGTGATGCAGTTGTAGGAGCGCTCGACGGCATAGCGGAGCGCGGTCCGCAGCGGCTCCGGCCCGATAGCCGCGTCCGTCACCACGAGGCCCAGCAGCGTCGCCATGTCGGGGTGAATCATCCCCGCGCCCTTCGCCATCCCCGCCAGCGTCACACTCACCCCGCCGAGCGTCACCTGCCGCGCCGCGCGCTTGGGGCGCGTATCCGTCGTCATGATGGCCTCGCTCGCGCGAACCGCGTCTTCCGGCGTGTCGCCCATCTCCCGCGCTGCCAGTGCGATGCCACCCCTGACGCGCTCCATCGGCAGGGGCACGCCGATGACCCCCGTGCTCATCACCAGCGCGGAGCGGGGCGGCAGGTCCAGCGCCTCCTCCACCAGCCGCGCCATCTCTGCGGCATCGCGCAGCCCCTGCTCGCCTGTCACGGCGTTGGCGTTGCGCGCGTTGATGACCACCGCGCGAATGCTCGTGTCAGTCTCCGCCAGCACACGCTCGTCGTAGAGCACGGGCGCGGCGCGGACGAGGCTCCGCGTGAAGGTGCCCGCCGCCACGCAGGGGCGGTCACTGGCGACGAGCGCCACGTCGAGCGCGCCCGCTTTCTTCAGCCCCGCGTGGACGCCAGCCGCGCGGAAGCCCGGCACGGAAACAATTGTCAGTTCGCTCATGTTTGTTTGGACGGTAGACGGTAGACCGTGGACGGTGAAAAGCAACGCCGTATAGCTTGCCCTGCACACGGGGATAGGTCAAATCGGGAAGGGAGAACGGAGAACGGGCGGAATGAGGCTTCGGCCAGTAGAGGCCAGTATCGGCCAGTACTGGCGGGCTGTGAAGACCAGTATAGTGAAAGCTAGTTTCGTTGCAGCTATAGAAATATAGTACAAGCACATGGCTTCTACCAACACGCTCATATAATTATGTCAACTACGGCTTACATCATTGCCCTTCAATGTAAGCTTTTGTAAGCCCTTCTTCACATAACATGATTCGGCACCCGTAGTCTCCCCACCCATTCCTTCCGTCCTATACTTCCATGTTGACGCCTTCTCCACAACAGGGCAGACTTGGGTATCAAGTAGCTACACCGGGGAGAGCCGATAGCTGTGAATAGCTTCATCGCGACGGAGATTCAGGTAGTCTTCATCCTCATGATTGTCACCGTCGTGGCCGTCATCGCGCGTCGGGCGCGGCTCCCCTACACGGTGGCGCTCGTCGTGGTGGGGCTGGGTCTCGCCTTTCAGACCCGGCTACAGCAAATCGAGTTGACCCCTGAATTGGTGCTGGCGCTCTTCCTTCCGCCCCTCGTCTTCGAGGCCGCCTTTCACCTCCAGTTCCGCGAACTGCGCGAAGACCTCTGGCCCCTCCTCACCCTCGCCGTTCCGGGCGTCATCGTCAGCACCTTGCTCGTCGGGGGGCTGCTCTCCTTCACGGGCGTCCTCGCGCTTCCCGTCGCGCTGCTCTTTGGTGCCCTCATCTCCGCGACGGACCCCGTTGCTGTCGTGGCGACCTTCAAGGCGCTCGGCGCGCCGCGCCGCCTCGCCACCCTCATGGAAGGCGAGAGCCTCTTCAACGACGGAACGGCCATCGTCGTCTTCCAGATTGTGCTGGGGCTGGTGCTGGCGGGTGAACTCTCGCTAACCGAGGGGATTTTCGAGTTCTTCACGGAGTCGCTGGGCGGCATCGGCGTGGGCATCCTGCTGGGCTACGTCTTTGCCTTCTTCATTGACTCGATTGACGACTACCTCATCGAGACGACCCTGACCACCGTGCTCGCCTATGGGAGCTACCTGCTCGCCCACGAGCTTCTTCACGTCAGCGGCGTCCTGGCTGTCGTGACGGCGGGCCTCATCAACGGCAACATCGGCCTGCGCGGGATGTCTCCCACGACCAAAATTGTCCTCTTCAACTTCTGGGAGTACGCCGCCTTCCTCGCCAACTCCTTCGTATTCCTGCTCCTCGGCCTCAGCGTGGAATGGGAGCAGCTTATCCGCTATCTCCCCTCCGTGCTCGGCGCGGTGCTCGCCGTGCTGGTGGCTCGTGCCATCACCATCTACGGCCTCGGCACCCTGATTCGCCGCTTCAAGCGGGACATTCCGGGCGGATACCTGCACGTCATGGTCTGGGGCGGGCTGCGCGGCGCGGTCAGCATGGCGCTGGCGTTGAGTCTCCCGTTCAGCAACCGAATTCCACGAGCCGAACTGCTGGCGATGACCTTCGGCGTCGTCCTCTTCACGCTGCTCGTCCAGGCCACCACGACGCCCCTCCTGCTCCGGCGGCTCGGCTTCGCGGGCGGGCAGCGCTTCACGGGCAACTATGAGCGCCTACAGGGGGAACTGCTGGCGCTCCGCGCGGCGCGGCGGCGGCTGGACCATCTCCGCGAGGAGGGCGCGCTCGTCCCCCACGCCTGGAAAACCGTGACCGACGAGTTGGAGCAGCGCGAGCAGCTTGTCCTTGGCGAGGTCGAAGCGCTCCTGACAGCGCACCCCGAATTGCAGAACGACGTGGTGATGCTCGCCCGCTCCGAGGCGCTGCGGGCGCAGCGTGCCGCGCTCACCTCCCTCGCCAGCGAGGGGCTGTTGAGCAACGATGTCATCAGCGAGCTTCAGGCCGAGGTAGACGAGGCCCTTCAGGACCTTCACAGCCCGCCTCACAACGCCCAGTCCAGCCCCGCCACGTCCGCTTGAGGCTCCTGCCCGTGTTTCACTCCGCTACGGTAGATAGCACAGGCTGCGGAGTGGCCGGAACGCTATTCGTTCGCGCCACCTCTCCGTACCACAGCGCGCTCTCCTTGGGCAAACGCTGCTGGCTCTCGTAGTCCACCCACACGATGCCGAAGCGCTGCGTGTTGCCCTTCGCCCACTCAAAGTTATCCAGGAAGGACCAGACGAAATACCCCGCGAGCGGCACGCCGTTCCCAATCGCGCGGTGCGCGGCGGCAAGGTGCTCGCGCAGGTATTCCACGCGGCGGCTGTCGTGGACGCGGCCATTCCCATCCGGCGCGTCTCCGTAACTCGCACCGTTCTCTGTGATATAGAGTTTCGGCGGCTGGTACTCGAAGTGGAGGCGGTTCAGCAGGCGGTAGAGCGCGTCGGGGTGGACCTCCCACCCCATCTCCGTCCGCTCCGATTCGGGCGCGGGGAAGGTCGTCTGCGGCAGGTTGTCCGGTGCCTCCCCGTTACGCACGATTTCGCGGGTGTAGTAGTTCAGCCCCAGAAAATCAGTCGGCGCGGCGATGGCCTCCAGGTCGCCCTCCCGCATGAAGGGTAGTCCCTCGGCGGGGAGATAGCCCGCTTCCGTATAGTCCGCCACCATATCGGCGGGATAGTGGCGGCCATAGAGCGGGTCCAGGAACCAGCGCTGGAAGTAGCCATCGAAGTGTCTCGTCGCCTCGAAATCGGCGCGGCTGGGAGAGGCGGGTTCGGCAGGGGTGAAGTTGAGGGTAATGCCCACCTCCGCTCCTGGGCTGTTGGCGCGGATGGCCGGAACCGCCCACCCGTGCGAGAGGAGGACGTGATGCGCGGCTGCCAGAGCCGCCCGCCAGTCGCCGCGCCAGCCGGGCGCGTGCTCACCTATCTGGTGCGCCAGGAAGCTGATGCACCAGGGTTCGTTGTGAGTAATCCACGAGGTCACGCGGTCCCCCAGGTGTCGGCTGGTCACGTTCGCGTACTCGACGAATGCCTCCGCCGTCGAGCGCTCCGGCCAGCCGCCCCGGTCCTGAAGTGCCTGCGGCAAATCCCAGTGGTAGAGCGTGGCGTAGGGGGTGATTCCGGCTTCCAGCAGGCCGTCCACGAGGCGGCTGTAGAAATCCAGCCCCGCCCGGTTGACTCGGCCCCGCCCCTCCGGCAGGATGCGCGGCCACGAGATAGAGAAGCGATACGCCTGAACTCCCAACGACTTCATGAGGGCGATGTCTTGCGGCCAGAGGTGGTAGTGATTGCAGCCCACGTCGGCGTTGGAACCATCCTCGATGTTACCCGGCGTGTGGGTGAAGCGGTCCCAGATAGATTCGCCCTTGCCGTCCTCGTTCCACGCCCCTTCAATCTGGTAGGCAGAGGTCGCCGTGCCCCACAGGAAGCCTTCGGGAAAGGTCAGGGTAGACATATCGCTCCTTATATCGGTTATTTGGGGTGAAACGCCCGACGTCAGTCGGTCGGCGTGGGGCACTCCGGTTGCTCGGTTGCCTCATCAGGAGTCTCGCCCAGGCCAAAGCCATATGGGAAGAGAGGCGCGTCGCATCCCGTCGCCTCGTCTCGCGCGGGGTCGCGCGGCACCTGCTCCATCGAGCGCGGCCAGGCGTAAGAGAGACGCCCCGTGAACGGGTAGTCCCCGAAGAGCATATCCGCGACGCCCTGCCCTTCCGTACCGGGCAGCCACGCCGCCACCAGCGCGTCCCACTCGTCCAGATGCTCCGTGACAATGAGCGGCCTGCCGGAAATCAGGATGATGACGACTTTTTCACTCCGTTCCTTCACGCGCTCGATAAGTGCCGCGTCTTCTTCCGAAAGGGAGAGGTCTTCGCGGTCGCCTAGCCCCTCGGCATAGGGCATCTCGCCCACGACCACGATTCCTACATCCGCGATTGCGGGGTTGCCGCCCTCGTCGAGAATGCGGTCATAGTTCCCCCAACGGTTGAACTGCACCACCGTTTCAGGGGAGACGGCATTCTCGATGGCCTGCCGGATGGTCGTGCCCGGCGTGATGCTCCCCACCTTGCCCTGCCACTCGATGGTCCACCCCCCGCTCTGAATGCCTATGTCATCAGCAGCCTCCCCCGCGACGAAGATAAGGGGCAACTCTGTGGAAAGGGGCAGCGTCTCGCCCTCGTTTTTCAGCAGGACTAGCGATTCGCGCACCGCCTCGCGCGCAACCTCGCGGTGAGCCTCGGAGCCGACTTCAGGAAGGAGCGAACGGTCAGCGAAAGGCTGCTCGAAGAGGCCAAGCTGAAATTTCGCGGCCAGGATGCGCCGTACCGCGTCGTCAACGCGCTCCTCCGGTACATCTCCATTTTCCACTGCTGATGTCAGGGCAAAGATGAAGAGGTCATAGTTATAGGGCACCATCACCATGTCCAGCCCCGCGTTGATGGAGGTCACAACGTCGGAATAATACTCGCCCGGTATCTGGTCAATCGCCTCCCAATCGGAGACGAGGAAGCCCCTAAACCCAAGCTCCTCCTTGAGCACGTCCGTCAGCAGGTACTCCTGCGCGTGCATCTTCAGGTCGCCCCAACTGCTGAACGAGACCATGATGCTCATCGCGCCCGCGTCAATGGCGGCCTCGTAGGGCGGAAGATGGACCGCCCGCAGCGTCGCCTCGTCCACCTCCGTCACGCCCTGGTCAATCTGGTAGTCGCCTGTGGTCGAGCTTCCCCACGCGGTGCCACCGTCGCCTACAAAATGCTTCGGTGTGCCGAGGATGGTCATGGGCGTCTCGCCGCCCTGAAGGGCACGGAGGTAGGCCGTCGCTAACTCTGAGACGAGTTCGGTGTTCTCGCTGTAGCCCTCGTAAGTCCGGCCCCACCGAATATCTTGAGGCACTGCCACCACTGGCGCGAAGTTCCAGCGCGCCCCCGTCGCCAGCATCTCCTCGGCGGTGACTTCAGCGACCCGCGCCACCAGTTCAGGGTTCCGCGTCGCCCCCAGGCCAATGTTGTGAGGGAAGATGACCGCGCCGCGCATATTGTTGTGCCCATGCACCGCGTCCACGCCGTAGAGGAGAGGAATCTGCAAGGGCGTCTCCAGCGCGTGCTGCTGGAACCCATCTATCATATCCGCCCACGCTTCCGGCTCGTTGGGGTCCGGGTAGCCCGCGCCCCCGCTCAACAGGCTTCCGATGTACAGGTCCGTAATATCTGAGTCCTCGATGCTGTTCTTCTCGACCTGCGTCATCTGCCCGACCTTCTCGGCCAGGCTCATCCGCGCCAGCAAATCCTCTACCCGCGCCTCAATGCACAGTTGTGGGTCTTTGTAAGGCGGGTCTACCGCCGCAGCCGCCGGGTCGCACTCCGAGGATGGCGCAACGAGAGCGGTAGGCGTTGGCCCAAGCGGCGTCGGCGTAGCATCAACCGTCGTGACTGTCGGCGCTTCAGGTACCGCCACAGGCTCAGAGGGAAGCGGGGTCGGGGTGGCCTGACAACCGAGAAGTAGGAGGACGAAGAGAAGCAGCAGTCGGCTCAAGCCGCGTTTCATGGTGGTGCTCATTTCAGGACGTAGAGAGAGACAGACTGCGGCGGAAACGTCAGCGTGTCACCGTTGGTGATAGATTGCGTGCCCATCTGCTCCGCTGGATGCTCCTCGTCGAAGAGCCAGAGTTCGGCAGGCTCAGTCATAGCGAAATTGCCTATACGAAGCGGCTTCGTCTTCTCCTCCGGCGCGAGGTTGACGACCATCACCGTCAGCGCCCCATCCTCGCGCCGCGCCGCGTAGATGGACAAATCAGGGTCGTCCGACGAGGCGTAGACCAAATCCGTGCCGAACTGCTGGTACATCCGGTAGACGTAGTAGAGGGGCCGCACCTCGTAGCGGCTCAACATCCCCCAGCCGGAGCCGCGCGGGGCCTGGAGCGCGAAGTGCGCCACCATCTCCACCCGCTGCCGGATGAGCCGCCCCAGCACGTCCGCCCACCAGATAGCGTTGTAGTGGGAATCGGGCGTCGCCTCGCCGCCTACCGCGTGCGTCCAGTTCGAGTTGATTTCCGTGACGGCGATGGGCAGGTCACGCCCCGTCGTCTCCCGAATCATCTCGCGCAGGCGCGGGATGACGGCCTCCCACTCGCGGCTGTTGGCCCGCAACTCCTCTATCGTCGGCGGGTCATCGCCGCCCGCCGGGAAGGGATAGCGGTGGAACGAGACGACATCTATCATGTCGCCGTTCGCCAGCAAAAACTCGCGCATCCAGTCGCGTCCGGCGGCGTCTTGGGGGCTGCTCTCGGCGGTGGCAGTGAACTGGTGAGTGTCGGGACCGATGAAGCGAATCTCCGGGTCCACCTCGCGCATCGCCTCGGCGAAGGCGCGCCACTCCGCGTTGTACCGCTCCGTGTCGTACTCCATGTCGTAAGCCGAGGCATACAGCGTCGGCTCGTTGCCGATGCTCCAGTACCGCACGCCATACTCTTTCTCCACATTCACGTAGCGCACCGCCTCCGCCGCCTCTTCCGGCGTCCCCGTGCGGAGCCGCACGCTGATGGAAGGCTCCGCGCCAAGCTGCCGCGCCAGGGCGATGAACTGGTCTATGTGGTACGTCTGCAAGGGGTTCTCGTCGCCGTAGGCCCCGCCCGGAAAGCGCAGGTAGGTCAGACCCGCCGCCTGAACCTCCTCCTGCAAATCCACAGGCACCACCATCCAGGGGCCATAATTCGTGCCGTAGACGAGGGGACTGATAGGGCCGAGGCTCTGCGCGGCATCCACGAAGAGTGTGCCGGGCACGGGCGTCGGCACCGCCGTCAACGTCGGCAGCGGCGTAGGCCCGCTCGGAGTGGGTGTCTCAAGGGCGGGAGCAGGCTGTGCGCGGGCGCACCCCAGGAGCACCCAGGCCAACAAAAAGAGAGCCATCCCTGTTCTCGGCGTTTGCAAGGCAGTGAAGGCTCTCATAATGGGTGGAGTTACACGGTTGGTGCTTGTTCACGGGAGCGCACATTTCCGGCACTCCCGTCGTAAGCCGTTGGCGGTCGTCGGTCGTCAGTCGTCGGTCGTCGCCGACGTCTAACTATTTCTCCACACCCGTAATCTTCACGCCCTGCATGAAGAACTGCTGCGCGAAGAAGAAGATGGTAATCGGAATGACCAGCGCCAGCACGGCGATGGACTGAATCAGGTGCGGCTCGACGCTATAAATCGCGTTGAAATTCATGATGCCGACGCTGATGGGGAAGAGGTCCTGCTTGCCCGAAAGGTAGATGAGCGGCCCGAAGAAGTCGTTCCAGGCCCAGAAGAAGTGGAACAGCGTCACCGCCGTCACCGCTGGAGCCGCCTGCGGCAGAATGACCGAGATGAGGATGCGGAACGGCCCCGCGCCGTCAATCATCGCCGCCTCGTCCAACTCGCGCGGAATGCCCATCAAATACTGCCGCAGCAGGAAGACGTTCCACGCGTTAGCGAAAAAGTGCGGCACGATGAGCGGCAGAAAGGTTCCCACCCAGCCGATGCGCTGGTAGAGCGCGTAGGTCGGAATCAGCGTCACCCAGAAGGGCAGAATAATCGTGCCCAGTAGAATGATGAACAACAGCTTCTTGCCCGGAAAGCGGAAGCGCGAGAAGCCGTAGGCAACAATGATGGAGGAGGCGACCGCGCCAATCGTGCTCGGCACCGCAATCATCAGTGTGTTGCGGAGCAGCAGCGTGAAGCGGCTCGTGCGCCACGCCGTCGAATAGTTCTCCCAGCGCGGCGCGAAGGTCCAGGCGGGGGTCAGCGTGCGCCAGCGCCCCTCCCATTCAATTAACCCCGCTTCCGGGTTCGCCGGGTCCACGAAGGAGGATACCTCGCGCCCCTTCTTGACGAGCGCCCACGACTGCATCCCCTCTTCCGTCGGGACGTTGTAGACCGGCACCTGCTCGCCCTCGTACTCGAAAGTCGCGGCGGCGGCGGGCCAGAGCGGGCCGCTCACGTCCGAAATCTGCGCCTCGTCCTTCAACGACTGCGTCACCATGTAGGCCAGGGGCATGAGGAAGATGCTCAACACCATCAGCCCGAAGAGCGTGAAACTGCCAGTGGCGACGAGGCCACGCATCTGCTTGAAGAGCGCGGACGAAGGCCCTACCGGAGTGTTGGAGCGCGCAATGGTTCGCGTTGCCATCTTATTCATCCCCCCCTGCGTAGTAGACCCAGTAGCGGGCAGACCAGAACAGCACAATCGTCGTCACGATGACGATGCTGAACATCAACCATCCCTGCGCCGAGGCGTACCCCATCTCCTGGAAGCGGAACGCCTCTTTGTAGAGGTTGATGTTGAAAAACATAGTCGCGTTGTTGGGGTCGCCCGTGCCGTTCGTCATGACGTAGGGCTGCGTGAAGTACTGCGAGAGGCCAATCAGACTCGTCACCAGAATGTAGAAGATGACGGGGCTAATCATCGGCAGGGTAATGTTCCAGAAGCGGCGGAGCGGCCCCGCGCCGTCCACCTTCGCCGCGTCGTATAGCTCCGTCGGCACGCCCTGAAGCCCCGCCAGCATAATGAGCATTCCGCCGCCGATGCCCCAGAACCCCATGAACATCAGCGCCGGGTAGACCCACGTCTCGCTAAGAATCCAGTTAGGCCCGTTGATGCCGACAACCTCCAGCATCCGGTTCAGCCACCCACTCTGGCCGTTCAGCACGCCGCCCCAGATGAGCGTCACCGCCACGACCGGAATGATGGAAGGCATGTAGAAGAGCGTGCGGAAGATGCGCTTGCCGAAGAGCCGGGGGTGATTGACCAGAAGCGCGATGCCCAGTGTCAGCGCTATGGTGATGGGCACCGCGAGCAGCCCGAACTTGACGGTAATCCAGAGCGAGTGCCCCACCATCGGGTCGCGTGCCATCCGCGCGTAATTACTTAATCCAATGAAACTCATCTCTTCCGGGTTGAGCAGTTCATAATTCGTAAAAGAGAGAACCAGCGACGCCGCCATCGGGATAAGCGTGAAGAGCAGGAACCCGATAATCCAGGGCGCGATGAACACCAGGCCCCACCCGGACTCGCGGCGCGCCAGCATGGAACTCTTCTTGGGCACCACGTTCGAGAGTACCGTAGATTGCGGGTTGATAGCTGCCATCCGTGAACCTCCGAATCATCTCATCGTTGAGGTGGGGTAGCCCCAGCCATCGCTCCAGTCACCCCACAACTGGCGCACGCAAACCAGTCGGCATACTCGTCTGGTGCCCGCCGAGGGTTGCGCCGCGTGTCGTTTGCGGCGTAAACCCTCGGCGGGCATCCCTTAACTAGCCGTCTTATCCGCCACTATCACTACCCGCCTCGTCGAAGATGCCCTGTAGCGTCTCTTCGAGGGCGTCAATCTCGGCCTCGAGGTCAACGTCCGGCTCGTTATGGTACAGCGTGCCGAACGCCTTGATGGCATCGTCCGCGCGGAGGAAGTTGGGCAGGTCCGCCTCGTGGTTCGGATTGTCGGGATACTCCAGCGAGTCAATCGCCACCTGCCAATTCACCTCGTTAGGCGCGAAAGTCTCGTCCAGCCCCGCGAAGAACTCTTCCTGCTTGCTCAAGTGAGCGGGCAGGCCGCCGTACACTGCCAGCAGGTCCAACTCGGCGTCATTCAACAGCCAGGTAAGAACCTCGAACGCCTCGTCAGGATGCTCGGTGCTTTCCAGAATGACGAAGGTGTCGGCGTGCAGCTTGGCGGTAGTCTCGCCTTCGTAAGTAGGCACAACCGCGATGTCCCAGTTGGTGACGACCTCCGGGTCCACACAGCAGGTGTACCACAGGTGCGTGAAGGCCATCGCCACGTTGCCGGAGCTAAAGGCGTTACCGCCGGGGAACTGATCGCTCGCGAGGGCGACGCCAGTGGGGATGAAGTGATCTTCCCACATGCCATTATAGAACCACTCCCACGCCGCGCGCCAGTGCTCTGGAATCGAGGCAGTTCCATCCTCGTCAACGGGCAGGCCGGGGCCGAAGAAGGTAGCCTCGGCGCGGGGGTCGTCGCCCCACTGAGGCACGAAGCCGTACTGCTCGATGTTCTCAGCGTCGAAATCCTCGCTGGTCGCGTCGTTGCCTTCTGCGTCCACCGTCAACTGCATCGCCAACTCGCGCAGCGCGTCCATGTCCCACGGCTCGCCCTCGTAATCCGCGCCAAACTCTTGAGGAGGATAGGGCAGCCCCGCCTCGTCGAAGAGGTCTCGGTTGTAGTAGATGAACGAGGGGAAAACTGCGAAGGGCAGGCCCACCTGCTTGCCGTCCTGGTTCCAGAACTCGACAAGTTCGGGTGGGTAGTCGCTCGTGTCGTAACCACTCTCCTCGATGTACGGCGCGAGGTCGAGGATTTGGTCGCGGAAGCCATTCATACCGCGCACGCCGACGGGGCCAATGATGTCCGGCGCATTTCCGGCGGCAATCTGCGTCTGGAGCGTGTCATAAGCCACGTCATTCTGGTAATACTCGATGACCAGTTCGATGTCATCGTGAGTCTCGTTGAACTCCGCCACAACGGCGTCCTGCGCCTCGCGCTGCTCTTCGTTGCCGCCTGTACCCAGGCCAACGAACCAGCGGATTTCTACGGCGTCGCCGGAACCTTCGGAAGCGGTCTCCTCGGCAGGCTCCTCAGCCGCCTCTTCGGTCGGCTCTTCCATCGGCGCTTCGGTCGGCTCCTCGGCGGCAGGTTCCTCCTCGGCGGCGGGTTCTTCGGCGGCAGGCTCCTCCTCAGTCGTGTTGGTGGTGGGGCCAGCGCCACTGTTGCAGGCGGCGGCCATGCCCGCGACGAGCAGCAATGTGATAAACAGCAACCAGAAACGTTTCATCTTCTCCTCCTTGAGAGAGCGTACAGGGGTGGTACAAGACGGGACAGGTTCGGCTAGAACTTCTTCAGTTGCAGTAGGCACCTCCTTGAACCGGATTTCATCTATCGTGAGTTCTTGTAACGCATACCGAAGCCGCATGATTCGCGCAGCACCAACTCCGTCGGGAGCACGATACGCTGCGGCGGGATATTTCCATCGCCATCCTGAGAGCGGGCCAGATTATCGAGAAGAATGGAAGCGGCGGTGTGGCCTAGCTGCTCGATAGGCTGCCGAATCGTCGTGAGTGGTGGCTCCACCGCCGACGCCAGGGGAATGTCGTCGAATCCCACCAGTGCCACATCCTCCGGCACCCGCAGCCCGGCGGCGCGCACCGCCTTCATCGCCCCCACCGCTATCATGTCGCTGGCCGCAAAGACCGCCTGTGGCCGTACGTCCAGCGAGAGCAGGCGCTGCATCGCCTCGTAACCGCCCTGCTCCGTGAAATCCCCCTCCACCATGAAACCGTCCTGAAGGGTCATCCCCGCCGTCCGCAGCCCCGACAGGAAACCGTCCCGGCGGTCAATGCCCGCCGTCATCGTGAGCGGCCCCGTAATAGTGGCAATCCTGGTGTAGCCCTGCCGCGCCAGATGCTGAACCGCCATCGCCGCCCCATGAACGTTGTCGGCGTCTACCGAGGTAATATCGGGCCGTTGGGGCTGCCTGCCGATGAGCACGAAGGGGAAGCCGTCACTGACCAAACGGTTGATAAAAACATCGTCGTCGGTGAAAGCCGAGGCGACGATGACGCCGTCCAGGTGGCCGCCGCGAATGATGCGGCGGTAAGCGTCGGACATCTGGCTCGTAATCAGCGAGAGCATCAACTGATAGTGGCACTCCACGCACGCCGCCGAGATGCCCTGAATCAGCACGGGAAAGTAAGGGTCGGAGAAAATCGCCTTGATGGCCTGGGGAATGACGAGGCCGATAATCTGCGTGCGGCGGCGCACCAGCGCCCGCGCGGCGTTGTTGGGGTGGTAATTCTGCTCACGCACCACCTGCCATACATGGTCCCGCACATCCTCCTTCACGTTGGGCTGATTGTTAATCACCCTTGAGACGGTAGAGCGCGAAACACCGGCTAGTTTGGCAATCTCTTCCAGGGTCAACGTCATCTCTATGGTTCCTTGAGAGCGCTCCCACTACTGGAGAAGAAAGAGCAATCCCCCTGAACGGGAGAATGCCGCCAATGACTACCTGCAAACCGACCAATCCCTGTCGAGAGCACGAAAAGAGGCTCATTGTCAGCGATGAAGTATCTCGCGCCTTAGCTTGTTGATACTCTCGTGCAGTTACACCGGACTGGACGCACTCTTTTTGGGAGCGCTCCCACACCTTGCGACAATATACCTGAAAGCGAAAGCGCTGTCAATGGGGTGCCCCAATTTTCGTAATGGTATTGACCCGCTCTTAGCGCCCGTCCTCGTGTCGGAACATGTAGGGATACATGCCGGAACATGCCTGGAACCGTTTCCGTCCCTGCTTGGGCGGAGCCTCGAAACAATTCCACTGTGGGGGAATGTGGGGGTTTCTCCACTCCACCATAAAAGTCTTTTTCAATGTCATCAAATGTAATCATGTTCTGGCGCGGTGGCTCCTTTCACTCTGAACCCAGCCCGGCAGCAGCCCGCTTTGTCCCGTACGCCACCGCGCAAATGTAACCAAACCCGCCCAAAAATCCGTTGTCTGTGCCCATACCCCGCCGCCCCGCGCACATGTACACACCTTTGCAGGGCCGTTACCATCTACCGTCTACCGCAGGGCAATCGCATCTTAATGGTGGAGAACCTTGAGCAAGTAGGAGTGATCCCAAGCCGCTTTGAGGCGCTTGGTGTGAATGCCGCCTTTGAGCGAGGACTCCTGCGTGAGCAGATTGAG
>DASVVH010000351.1:0-2625 GCA_036386615.1 Ardenticatenaceae bacterium | reverse complement strand
CGTCCGCTCAACACGTGGATCAGTCAACCCCTCAAAGTGCTCCAGAATACTCGCTGTCGGATTTGTACTCATTGCTTGTCCTCTTCCTTGGCTGCTTTGCTGCTATCCTATCTCCCTTCCAATTTAGATGCGATTGCCCTGTAGTTACCACCACCCCCCGTTGACATTGCCGCGCGCCTCTGTTACCATGTTCTCTATGAAGACCTCTGCTTCGGCGGCCCCACAGACCAGCACCCTTCTCGCCGATGAGACGGGCCTGTTCTATTATCGCGCGTTTTATTTTAGCTGGAGCACCACTCCGGTCTGACGCGCACAGGGCAATCCTCCGAACAGAGAAGCCAAAGGAACCAAGAGCGTAGCGCCAGACCGGCACTACGCTCTTCTTTTTCGCTCAACTACCCTTCCGCCCACGAGGAGGCGAACTTGGACACCAATTGGCGATGCCGGGGCGTGCGCGGCGCGACCACCGTCGAGGCCAACGAGCGCGAGGCCATTCTGGAGGCCACGCGCGAACTGCTCGGCCAGATGGTTGCCGACAACGAGATAGAGGTTGAAGACGTTGCCAGCGTCATCTTCAGCACCACCCCGGACCTTGACGCCGAGTTCCCGGCGCTCGCCGCCCGGCAGATGGGCTGGCACGACACTGCCCTCTTCTGCACCCACGAGATGGCCGTGCCGGGTGCCCTGCCGCGCTGCATTCGCGTGCTCCTTCACTGGAACACGCCCAAATCCCTGACGGAGATTCGGCATCCCTACCTGCGGGATGCCGCCAACCTTCGGCCTGACCGCCAGCAGATTGAACTGCGCCCCCTGCCCGTCTGAGAGGGGCGCTTTTAGACCTTTGATTTCTCATTCCCACCCCTCTCGCCTACACTTCGGCTGAGGGGTCGGGGCCACCGCCGGGGATAAACCCCCGACCTCACGAGGAGACAGAATGGTGATTGTCGTCATGAAGCCGGGCGCGACTACGGCACAAATCGGAGACATTCTGCGCCGCATCGAAACGGAGGGGCTGCGCGCGCACCTCTCGCGCGGCGAGGAGCGGACCATTATCGGCGTCATTGGGGACGAGCGCCCCGTTGATGGTCGCCGATGGGAGGCGCTGGAGGGCGTCGAGCGCGTCATGCCCGTCACTCAGCCTTTCAAGCTGGCGAGCCGCGAGTTCAAGCCTGAAAAGACGCTCATCGAGATTGGTAACATCGTCGTCGGCGGCGACGAGGTGGTTGTCATGGCTGGCCCCTGCTCCGTCGAGAGCTACGAGCAGATTATCGAATCGGCGCACGCGGTCAAGGCGGCAGGCGCGACGGTCCTGCGCGGCGGTGCCTTCAAGCCGCGCACCTCTCCCTACGACTTTCAGGGCATGGGCGAAGAGGGGCTGAAGATTCTCGCCGCCGCCCGCGAGGAGACGGGGCTGCTCATCGTCACGGAGGTGATGAGTCCCGATCAGGTGGACCTCGTGGGCCGCTATGCCGACATCATGCAGATTGGCGCGCGCAACATGCAGAACTACGCCCTGCTGCACGCCGTTGGGGAGGCGCAGAAGCCCGTGCTGCTCAAGCGCGGCATCTCCGGCACCATCAAAGAGTTGCTGATGTGCGCCGAGTACATCCTGTCGCACGGCAACTATCAGGTGATGCTCTGCGAGCGCGGGATTCGCACGTATGAGACGGCCACGCGCAACACCTTCGACCTGAACGCCATCGCCGTGCTGCAACACCTCTCGCACCTGCCCGTCGTGGCAGACCCCAGTCACGGCGTCGGCAAGTGGGAGTACGTCGGCTCGGTGACGCGCGGCGCGGTGGCTGCTGGGGCCGACGCGCTCATCATTGAGGTTCACCCCGACCCCGCCAACGCTGCCAGCGACGGCCAGCAGAGCCTGACGCCCAAGAACTTCGCGCACCTGATGGACCAGTGCCGCCGCATCGCCGAGGCTGTTGACCGCCGCATCGCCCCCGCCATTCCTGAGAAGGAGCGAGAGGCCGTCGCCGCGTAGCCCGTAGGTGTACGGATAGACAAGGTTGGCATACAGGTTAGCCCAAGCACGAAGGGAGGGGGAAACGTGCTAACGCTCTACGACAGGCATGTTGCTGGGTGGATCCCCTTAAGGTCGCTTCGCAGATTCACTTCGTTCAGGATGACATGCATGTAGCTAGACCTTACTTGATGTACCCGTGTGTTAACCTCGTGGAACAATACACGTAGGCGTTGGAGGCGTGCCCGTGAGAACCGTAGATACCTACGGCACCTTCGAGCAGATGCTTGAACGCTCCAGCCCGGAGGTTCAGGAGATAGCCCGGCGGCTCCGCGCCCTCGTGGTCGAGGTGATGCCGGACGTGGTGGAGGTGCCCTGGCCGCATCAGGGCACGGCAGGCTACGGTGTCGGGCCGAAAAAGAACTCCGAGCACTTCTGCTACATCGCGCCGCAGAAGGAGCGCGTCAACTTCGGCTTCTTCTATGGGGCCGAGTTGCCGGACCCTGAAGGGCTGCTGGAAGGCACGGGCAAGCTGCTCCGGCACGTCAAGATTAAGAGCGTTGAAGAGGTCGAGCAGCCCGCGCTCCGGCAACTGCTGGAAGTGGCAAGCACTCACCGAATGCCCGCGAAAGCAGCAGAATAGCGCCGTTCCA